>JAIPJH010000026.1 GCA_021734245.1 Candidatus Cloacimonadota bacterium
TTTGCTCTGGAAAGATACTGCCGTTATTGTAGAAAACCTCATCTTTTACAAATCCTGATCGATTGGGCTGACTTTCGCTCTGCAGTTCCTGTTGGGGATAAACTATTATATTCGAGATGATCTCTTCATCGTAATCTATAATTTCTACAGTTGTTCTGCCGGTATTGGAGATTGCCACCAGGCGGCTGAAACAGGGCAGGTCTGGTTTGCCGACTTCCAGAATCTCGCCCTCGCCAGCATAGCTTAGCTTGGTATATTCAGTTCCTGATTCAGTTACAGTTTCAAATTCATAACCTGGTAAATTAAACTCAACTTCCGTGTTCTCTAAACCAAACGATGTGGAGACAAAAATATCCTGGTTGCTTTTAACTTCCACCCAATCCGACGAGAGAGTCATAAATCCAAATACTAAAATTACAAGTAAAAATATTTTCTTCATTCAATTCCTTCCTTTACACTATTTATTATTTACTTAATGTTAAGCAAATAACATTCCATGTTGTGTTTCTTTTAACAGGGATATCTTGTAAAGAAAAAACCTTCCAAACTGACGTCTGGAAGGTTTTTATCGTTTATTTCCTGATTATTTTCTATTTCATCAAAACCAGTTTCTTAACGTTTGAAACATAACCCGATTCAGATTTTGCATTGAATCTGGCAAAATAAATTCCACTGGAAACTATTCTATTATTAGAATCTTTCCCGTTCCAAATTACCTGTTGCAAGCCAGCGTTTTGTTCTTCATCTAATAATGTTGTGATCTTTTGACCTTTCTGATTGTAAATATCGATAGAAACAAGGCTTTTTTGTTTCAAACTGTAACTGATCGTTGTGGTGGGATTAAATGGGTTGGGATAGATTTCTCGAAGTTCTGTATTTACTGGTATTAGATTTCCAGCAGCATCCGTGTGTTCCACGACTGCAATATTGGATGGATCCGATTGATGATCGCCGGAATAGAGCGCTGTGACGTAATATTCATAGGTACCGGCAGGTACGTTGATGTCTACATAAAAAGTTGTTGTTGTTGTATTCAACTCTGCTCCATCCCTATAAACAATATATTCTATAAATTCTCTACTTTGTGCTGGCGGCTGCCATAAAAGAGCAATATTATTTCCCTGAGAATTCGCAGTTAAATTTTGCGGAGCAGCAAGAACCAGATCGACAGTAATACTTGGAGATGGATCTGATTCACCCTGATCGTAAACAGCAACAACATAATATGTATACGAACCATTTCCCAGTTCTGCATCTGTATATGCTGTAGTCGGGAACGGAACATTACTTACTTCTGCAATCATCTCATCATTTCTGTAAACTTTATAACTCAGAAGTTCACGATCTCCAGGATCCCAGGTAAGATAAATGCTGTTACCATCAATGACTTCGCCCTGTAGATTGGCAGGAGGAACAATACCACCGCTTCCTGTTGCTGTGAGTGCTTTGATGCAGAAATTACCCGTATTTTGAAATCCTGAGGGATCATTATAATCATAGAAATCGAACCAGTCGTTTCCACTTTTGTAATAGCTTTCTCCCGGATTGGCAGAAGATTCCACGATCGTGCGATAATCCGCTCCCAATAAAACGGGAACATCTGAAGTTCTATCGTAGGGATGACCGCCTTGAGATAATGATAAATAAACATAGAAATCATCTCCGGCATTTAGTGGAACAACTGTATCCAGATCTACAGTGTGCAGTCCGGCATGTTCATAGTTTCCGCTTTTACTGGAAAGTTCATTACTGAGAACTGTACCGTCAAAATCAGCATAAATTTTCACTGTGAAATCTACATTATCTACAGCAGTAAAAAAATTAACTGAGTTTATTGTTTCATTATCTTCGGCAGTAAATGCATTGAAAGCCTCAGTTGCAACTGTAAGTGTATCGCGCCAGCCATGATAATCATGATAATAAATTTTATCGTAAGACATCGGTTCCACGTTTTGGAAGGAAATTGCGCCCATTTCGATATTGCGGCAACTGTGTTTATCGTAATACGAAATCCAGAAATAACCTCCATTACCCCAATTTGCTCCCCAGCTGTTTCGCACCAGCCAGGCTCCGGGCTGTGGAGCTTGTGTTACATGAGAATCGTCCCAGCCGATAATTGAAACGGCATGATTTGGCTCCAGATTGCTGGTTGGCGGTTGATAGTGATTATAGTTGCTGATAAAAGAGTTATCATAACACATGCAGGTTCCCAGAATTCCATAATCTATAATTATCTGTTTTATAACATCGATATTGGATAGATCATCTTCCAACCTGAACCATTCCACATCGCGTGGATAATAATAATGATAATCCGGCATCCAGCGGTTGGGAGCTGTAGCATTGCCGGTATAAGGTGCATCGATTTCTCGAATTGCGCCTTCTCCTCGAGAGAGATAAGCCGTAGTAACTCGATAATCACCTCCCATGTGAACTTCCAGACCGCTGCCTGTTGGCGGATCGATATCGTCGTTATTGTGCTGATTGAATCCATTCCACCAATCCAGATGACGCTCTGCCAGATTTGGTTCTCCGGTTTCTCCTGCAGATGTCCAGGCACCGGTCATCAATAGATTCCCTTCCATAGAAGCAAAAGCACCGAACGCCCAGCAAGTTCCGTATTGTCCTTGATTGCGCACATCAGGAACAAAATTTTCGCCATTAACATCTCGCAGATCATATTGGGCTGGAGGATCTGCTAAAAGGATCGTCGATAAACAAACTAAAATAATTATTAAAATCAAATTCTTCATACACTTACTTCCTTTTTGTATTTATTCTCTACTTATGCATTATCTATTCCATTATTTACATTTGAACCATTTGAAGAAAGTCACAAATTTTGTCAAAATTAAAAGCAATCCGGAAATTTGGTTGGACTTCTCGTCCCGAGGAGTTCGTATTTTTTCTTGTTTTCGTCCCGAAAATCAGCACTCAATTCATCTCAGATCGAGACGAATGAACCAACAATTTTAAGATTGGGAATAAACTTATTGTGAAAGAAACCTTGGCATGATTAATGTAAAACGATCACCCTGATCGTTGTTGTTTTACTGTTGAAAGAAAGCTTAATAAACCTTGAAAGCGTTAAGCAAGAAGAAATTTCGTAAGAAGCGTTTTCAAGGTTAACAAAAAAAGGGGAAAGCCGAAACTTTCCCCAATTTATCTTATGTGTAAATTAGATTAGAATGATAATGACAATCCAGCATTGAAGGTTCTGGGCAGACCAAAGAAGACTTCTGCAGAACTTCCACTATGTGGATAATGTGGAGGTGAACCCCAATCAGCCCAGGCATTGTAAGCACTGTTATCCACAGCTTCCAGAACATAAACATCATCCAATAAATTGAAGATATGTCCATAAGCTTCTACGTCAAATCCTTTCACGATCGTTGGGAGTTTATAAGATATATGTAAATCCATCACACCGTAAGCAGGAATCTGCCAGCTTTCTTCATCATCATTTGGATCTTGACGACTGAACGGATCCCAGGCAGCATAGAAATCATCAAAATATTTATAATTTACATTGATATCAAGACCTGGTACAGGATAAAGTGTTGTTCCAAAGGAAAGCTGAGTTTGAGGAGCATCACCTACTTTCAGATCTTTTACGTAGATATTAAGTGTATCTGTGAAACCAGCATCATCTTCATAAACTACATTTTCCAGATCGTTCAAGTATGTCCAATCACCTTTGGAAAGTGAAAGATCAAATTTTGCCAGTGAAATTGGTTGATATTCAACTTCCATTTCGGCGCCGATGTGTCTGGAATCGATTCCGCTTACAAAAATTTTGATTTCATCATTGGGAGTATCTACAGAAAAGCTTTTGGATTGATCGATCCAGTTTGTATAATATAAACCTGTATTAATATTCAGCATTTCATCTAAACCAACAAAATTGAATCCTGTTTCCATAGACAAGAATTTTTCATTTTCAGGATCATCAATCAACTCACCTGTCCAGTCATTGATCACTTCATCAAAGATAGGGCATTTGTTGATGTAGCCGGCATTTCCATAAACACCAAAGCTATTGCTGATTCTATAACTGGCACCACCTTTGGTTTGATATCCCATAATCCAATCTGTTTCTGTATACAATTCATCTCCACCTTCCATTACGAAGTGGTCGGTATATTGATACTGAACAGAAGATAAACCTACCATTAAGGAAGCTTTCAGTTTATCTTTTACGTATTCACCTTGGGCGTAACCACCAAACCAGCCAACCTTATTGGTATTGTAATAATCAATTTTGTCACCAAGTTCTTTTTCATATTCATCAGCAGTGTCAAAATCATTGCCATCGAAGAAGAAATAATCTCCACCCAGAAGATCACGAACTTCTCTGAAGTGGTCAATTTCCGCCGTTCTCCAATCAACGCCAACAGAACTTTTCAAATTTTCGTTTATCTGATAATAAGCTCTGGAAATTGCACCAATTGTCCATTGCTGGTTTACGCTGTTACGCAGGATACCTGCTGAACCAGTGCTTAAAGTATCATTTTCAGCAATTGTGGAATTCCAATCAACAACCCTGGATGGTCCTGAATAATCCCAGTTTACACTACCGAAAGTACCGGTACCACCACCTTTACCACCAGAATAATAAATAATTGAATAAACATCTAATTTTTCATTCAATTTTGTAAACCAGTTAAGATTGATCTGTGGTTTATGATAATAGTTTTCACGTTCGTTGAGGAAATTTGGTGAAAATCTGTCATGAAGATCACCATTCCACCATTGTTTTCCACTATAATTAGGATCTACAGTGTTCCAATTTTCATTGTAGAACATACCTGCGTCTGATTCTGGGAAATCAGAAAAATAATCAGCGAGTTCACTATCGGGAACGCCAGAATTATCTTCAGCATAATCATGGTTGTAGGCAGCCATATTTTGTTTATACAAGTTTTGGCCGTGTCTTTGAGGAGCGCCGGCAGCGTAGAATTCAAGACGGTTATTGTCATTTATTTTGTAGCTTGTAGCAAGATAGTATGACCAGGCATCAGTCCAGGTTGCATCGATAACGCCGTCTCCAGTTTTGCGGGTAACGTTAAAACTAAAAGCGTATTTATCGTTAACTAAACCTGAATTTGCAATCAAAGTTTTCTTTTGGAAACCACCGGAGCCATATTCCTGCTTAAATCTAACACCTTTATCCATTTGAGTTGGATCGGTGATCATATTCATAGTACCACCAATAGAAGGAACAGCAAGATTGATAGCACTCAAACCTCTCTGAACCTGGATCGATGAAGTAGCATCGCCAAGGCCATCCCAGTTTGACCAGTAAACCCAGCCATTTTCCATATCGTTAACAGGAACACCATTGATCATAACAGCAACATTTGCCTGATCGAAACCTCTAATGTTAATACGGGCATCACCAGCTCCGCCACCTTGTCCTGTAGAATACACACTTGGTGTAGTAGTAAGAACAAGAGGAATATCACGAGAACCTAATGTAGAAGTAATTTCTTCTTTATCCACATCTGTGTAGGCAATTGGTGTATCTGATTCAGCTCTATCAGATAATACACTGATTCCTTCGATATTAATCGATTCCATTTCCATTTCGAATTTAACAATTGTGGTTTCATCCACGTTCACTTCAATCTCTTTGGATTGTTTTCTATAACCCATCATACTTACAGTTATCGTGTGAGTTCCAACTGGTACATTTTTCAAAGTAAATTGTCCATTCTGTTTGGTGTAAGTACCGGTTTTTGAATCTCCCAGATAAACAGCAACATCGGCTAGCGGATTACCGTTTTCTGCGATAGTTACTTGTCCTGCAATTGTACCAGTTTGAGCAAAAGCAGCAATTGGTACAAGAAGCAGAATTGACAAAACAGCTAACACAAGCAATCTTTTCATACACATCCTCCTTATTTTTTGTGTAACTATAGTCTTTTTAATGTTTTACTTTCAGACTAAATAACACATCGGAAAAATTGAGTTTGGAATCTTAGTTGTCAAGAGCAAAATATAATCTTGCATCCCCCGAAAATATTCCTTTTCTGGAATCAATAAAAAAAACACTACAATTTCATTTTTTTCAAGCCCATGAATTAATTCAGGGGAAAAACAAACAAAGCCTTTTATAGTAACCATTTCAATGGTTTATTATTTGTGCAAACGGTTGAAACCGTTGTCCGACATATTTCTCGCATCAATATTCCCACGAATGACCCGGTGAAATTGAATTGATTTCACAGGTTAAAAATTCGTGGTCTTTACTGGATATGTTTTTGACAGGAAAAATAGCTATAATTTCATTTATTACAATAAATTAGGGTTACACTCTCCAAATTTTTCGGGGGGGGGATGCGTGAAAAATATTATATAGAAAATGAATATTTACTAATCATTATTTAAAATTCTATTAATGAATTGTTATTCAATTATTTAAGTAAAGCTTCTTTTTCCAGAAGGAATCTTTCGTTCTCGCTCAGATCTCTTTTATACTGGTAGATTGTCTTGATCCATTCACCGTAAACTGGATTTGGCAAAACAATAAATTTTCTCCCAAATTCAGTTTTTAAACTATCGGCAAGAAATGCTCTTTGTTCTATAGTTTTTTGTCGGAAGACATCAGAAAAATCTATCAAATTATCACCAATAAATAGTGCAATATGGAAATTCTCTGAAACCATATTTCTCCTTGGTTGTTTGCTGGAAGTTGTTGTCCTCATGAAAAGGTGTTCTTTATCTGCAAATGGTAAATTCAATTCCTTAAGATTTTTCAGCGTTCCATCAAAGTGTTTATCTTCATCTCTATTCGTAATATAGAAAATTTCTACATCATTCTTATTGGCATAATTCAAGAATTCCAATGCTCCCGGTACAAGTCTGGAATTATTGTTTTCGTTCCACTCTGCAAAATGTTTGGAATAACTTTTATTCTCCAAAATCGATAAAATTTCAAACTCCATATTATCCAAAACCGTTTCATCCAGATCGACAACAACCGCCAAAGGTTTGGGAAATGTTTTCTGCAGAGCAACTGACAATCTGAAAGTAGCCAGATTATAAGCCTGGTAAGCCAGAGCTTTATATTCTGCAGAGGTTTTCTGCCAGAGAACGGGATATAAAATTTCCTGATTATAAAATTTAATCGTTTCTGCTTTTTTTGTTTGGATCGCATCCTGTGAAAATAAACAAAATACAACCAGTAAAATCAATGATATCAGATATAATCTATTCATTATAATCCTCCTGAAAAATTCTGTGAATTCCATCAAAAATATAGCCGACATGAATGCGGTTGGTAAAATCCAGTTTTTCTACATCGATCTCCATAACTTTGCCTTTATGAAATCCAAATCTTGTTACATCAGTGGAATAAGTTCGATAATATTTATTCAAGGATTCTATCTCATTTTTGTTCCAACCACCGGCGATTTCCATTTCTCTGCCCCGCTGCTGAATTCTACTCCAGGCCAGATCACTTCTACCGTTCAATAAGATCAGAAGATCGGCGGGAGGAATTTCGTTGCAAACCGCTTTGAATCTTGCTGTAAGATCATCCAGCTGGTTTGCCGTAAGATAACCATCTTCATGAAATTGGTAGCAGAAAACCAGCAGGTCTTCCGGCAGAGAGCGATCCATTACAAAGCTTTCCTGCTTTGCCTTTCCTTTTAGTTGGAGTTCTTTTCGCATTTTCAAAAAGTGGAGCTGAAGATCGTAACAAAAAGTTTGTTTATCTGCCAGGAATTTTTCCAGAAGCGGATTTTTCTCCGGATTTTCGTACAAACCATTTATCTTAAGACTTCTCTGCATAATTGCAGCCAGAGTTGATTTTCCCAGCCCCACATTTCCGGCAACCGCAATAAGTTTAGGATTTTCCTGGAGATATTTTTCCAATTTACTTTCAGCATCGATGGCTTTCAAAGTGGCTGCCGTTTCCGGCAATGTTACCCATTTACTGATGCCGGGAGTCGTTACGCGCAAGTTCAGATTTTTTATCTCTTCCACTATTTTCTGGATCGTATTTTTTAAATATTTTGGCAGAGGTGTATCTATATTGGCATCGATCACCAAAACCGGGCATTTTACATGACGATTGATAAAAAGATCGTAGAGTTCATTTAGTTGTGACAGATATTTGGGAGGAATGGATGCTTCACTTTCTCTACCGCGTTCTTTAATTCGTGCCAGAAGGGTTTCCACATCCGCTTTCAAATAAACCATCAAATCAGGTTCTGGAATTTTGGAAGTCATCAGATTGTAATTGCGTTGATAAGCCAGGAATTCTTCTTCGGTCATATTTCCCAATATTTTCTGAGCCATACCAAAAATATGATAATCTTCGGGAAGTGTACGATCTTCCAGAATAATGCCTTTGCAACCTTCTATCTGACGTTGCCTATCCAAGCGACCATTAAAAAATTCAATTTGTGCCATGAAAGCATTTCCCGCCGGATCTTCATAAAATGCATCCAGCACTTTGGGATTGAATTTTTCCTGAAATGCATAAACTTTTTCTTCTCCCGTTTTATCGGGTATCGTAGATAAAAGCAGATCACAAAGCGGTGTTTGCGAGGCAGCTTCCACTATAGTTGATTTTCCCACTCCGATATTTCCGACAATTCCAATTCTGAGATGTTCCATTAATCAGCTTCCTTTCTAATAAAATATTTTCCAAATTCCAGCCTGAAAATCGATTGGGATGCCAAATTGTCAACGCTAAAGTTCTTTACAAGAAAATGCCCATTTCAAATTTGAAACTGATTTAGGTTTAATATTTTGGAGGAGTTATGTTTAAGCTGAATGTAACATCGCAGTTTGCTTCGGCTCATAAATTGAACGGCTACGATGGAGCCTGCAAAAATCTGCACGGTCACAATTGGAAAGTGCGGGTTGGAATTGAGTGCGAGAAAACCGACAAGATCGGAATGACGATAGATTTTGGAATTGTGAAAACTGAATTGAATGATCTGATGGAATATCTTGATCATAGTTTTTTGAATGATCTTCCCAGTTTTAAAGATCAAAACCCTACCTCGGAAAACATCGCAAAATATATTTACGATGAAATGAAAAAAAGAATTTCCGTGGAAGGTTGTAAAGTAGCAGATGTGGAAGTGTGGGAATCGGATAAATCATCGCTGGTTTATTACGAATAAAATATGCGAATTGTTGAATCAAAATTCATAAAAAGTGCCGTGAAGCCTTCCCAATATCCGGCGTCTGCTTTTTCCGATTTTGCCTTTGTAGGAAAATCAAATGTCGGTAAATCCGCTTTGATCAATACCATACTGAACCGAAAAGCAATTGCCAAAGTAAGCGGAACTCCCGGTAAAACCAGATTGATAAATTTTTTCGAAATCCGCTTCAAAAATGAAAATGATGAAGATGGATTTATGAACTTCGTGGATTTACCCGGATACGGCTATGCCAAAGTAAGCAAAAAAGAACGTGAATCCTGGCAGACAATGATTTTGAATTATTTTGCCAAACGGATTCAATTGAAGGGCGTGATAATGCTGGCAGATATTCGCCACAAAGCCGATCCCAAAGACAAAATAATGCTGGATATGCTGATTCAGAATAATATTCCATTTATCATCGCAGCAACCAAATCTGATAAGCTGGCAAAAAGTAAAATCAATAGAATTGTTAAAAAGCTGGCTGTTGGATTGCAGGTAAAGAATGCTCAGATAAAAGCTGTTTCATCTCTCAAAAAAACCGGTTTTGAAGAAATTTTGGCTTGGATATCCCAACAGATAAGTTGATTTTATATTTGACACACAACCACGGTTTTTTAATTAATTTCTTTTGAAGTTTGTTATATGATAAAAAAAAGGAAGTTTAATGTTAGAAAAGATAAAAAAGCCGACTGATGTTCAGCAGCTTTCATTAGCAGAACTTCAGGAACTGGCAAAAGATATACGAAAAAGAATTATCGAAGTTACCGCAAAAAACGGCGGTCATGTAGCTCCAAGTCTGGGAGCAACAGATCTTACAGTTGCACTGCTAAAAGTTTTCGATCCCAAAAATGATAAAATGGTTTGGGATGTAGGTCATCAATCTTATGCCTACAAAATTCTAACTGAAAGAAATGATCGTTTTAATACTCTGCGCCAGCTAAACGGAATAAGTGGTTTTAATAATATTTTTGAAAGCGAATATGATGCTTTCGGAGTAGGACATGCCAGTACATCCATTTCTGCTACGCTGGGCATCACGGTAGCTCGGGAAAAGAGGCAGGAAAAAGGTTATAACATTGCCATTATCGGTGATGGTGCTCTCACGGGAGGTATGTCTTTCGAAGCCTTGAATCATGCAGGGCATCTGCAAAAAGATATGATCGTTATCCTGAATGACAACAACATGTCGATTTCCAAAAATGTGGGAGCTTTGCAGGCATATCTTACCAATATTCTGGTAAGCCGTTCTTACAATGCTTTTAAAAATGCGATTTGGGATTTTGTTCACCTTATGCCCAGCAGAATTCGTAGAAGGATGATCTTAAGTGCCAGAAAAATCGAGGAAAATCTGATCAATTCTCTGGCTCCAAATATTATTTTTGAAGATCTCGGTTTTAAATATGTCGGTCCGATCGATGGACATAATGTGCCCAGGATGGTAAGGATTTTCAAAAAAGTTATCCGCAACATGAATGGCCCGATCTTTATCCATATCGTTACTAAAAAAGGCAAAGGTTACGATCATGCCGAAGATGATGCATCACGTTTTCACGGCTTGGGACCTTACGAAATTGAATCGGGAAAATGCAAAGGAAAGAACGGAACTTCCTATTCTCTGGTTTTGGGAAACAGTTTGTGTGAAATAGCCGAAAAAAACAAAAATGTAATCGCAATTACTGCTGCCATGACCGATGGAACCGGTTTATCTAAATTTGCTGAAAAGCATCCCGAAAGATTTTTCGATGTGGGAATTGCCGAACAGCATGCAGTTACTTTTGCAGGTGGATTGGCAACGCAGGGCTTCAAACCGTTTGTAGCAATATATTCCACCTTCCTGCAGCGTGCTTTGGATCAGGTTATCCACGATATTGCACTGCAAAAACTGCCGGTTGTATTTTGCCTGGATCGAGCCGGCTTGGTGGGCGAAGACGGGGCAACTCATCATGGCGCTTTCGATCTTTCCTATTTGAACATAATTCCCAATCTGGCAATCATGGCTCCGTCTGATGCAGATGAATTTGAAGCGATGCTGCTCTTTGCTGCAAATTATTATGACGGTCCAATCGCGATCCGTTATCCGCGCGGTTCTGCACGTAAATGCCAGATCGATCACAAACCAATTGAAATCGGCAAATTTGAGATGCGGCAAAAAGGCGGGAAAATTGCTGTTATTGGAATTGGAAAATCATTTATCGATGCCGAGATGATCGTGGATAAAATGAAGATTGATTTTCCAGAAATAAAACCCTGTCTGGTTAATGCCCGTTGGATGAAACCGTTGGATGAAAAATTTCTGTCTGAATTGGAAGAAAATTTCGATATTGTTTTTACAATCGAAGAAAATTGTCTGAAGGGCGGTTTTGGCGAAGCAATAAAATCTCGCCTCGTGAATGCCAGAGCACAAATATATTCCTTTGGTCTGCCCGATGAATTCGTTACCTATGGCAAAACAGATGAATTGAAGAATCTGATCGGACTCAGCACTGATCAAATCTACGAAAAAATCAAGAATATTTTGCAGAATTAGAACATCTAAAAAAAACAAATGAAATACCAAGGCGATACAATTTCTGCCATTTCCACGCCAATTGGAATCGGTGGAATTTCAGTAATTCGAGTTAGCGGCGAAAAATCAATTCAGGTTGTCGACCAGGTTTTCCAGGCAAAAAAATCTTTGGAAGAATATCCATCACATAAAGCTGTTTTCGGCAGGATCGTTGATGATAAGCAACTTATCGATGAAGTTGTAGTCACGGTTTTTATCGCACCACACAGTTACACGGGAGAAAATGTAGTAGAAATTTCCTGCCACGGCAGCACCTTTGTTACCAATAAAATCCTGGAAATTCTGCTTCGCAAAACACGTTTGGCGGAACCGGGAGAATTCACGCAACGTGCTTTTCTGAACGAAAAGATCGGTCTAACTCAGGCAGAAGCAGTCGGAGACCTGCTCAGTTCTCAAACCAGAATAGCGCATTTAGCTGCTGTTCAGCAATACGAAGGAAGCCTGCGTAGAAGAATCGAAAAACTGCTCAATAAAATTACTGAGTATCGAACACTTTTGGAACTCGAAATTGATTTTATGGAACAAGGTTTAGACCAAATCGACACCGATGATCTTTTGGAGAAAATAAAAATTCTGCAATCCGATATTGAAAAATTAGCACGCACCGGAGCGGAAGGAATGATCATCAAAGAAGGTTTGAAAGTAAGTTTGGTGGGAGCACCAAATGTAGGAAAATCCAGCATTTTCAATGCCTTTTTGCAAAATGAAAGAGCAATCGTAACACCACATCCCGGCACAACGCGAGATTATCTGGAAGAAGCGGTAAGCTTAAACGGTTATCTGGTTCGCTTTTTCGATACAGCCGGAATTCGTAAAACAGAAAATCAAATCGAGCAGCTGGGAATTGATCGCTCTTACGAAATTATTAAACAATCCCACAAAATTCTGTTCATTATCGATGGCGAAGAAAACGAAACAGAATATCAGAAATTAGCTGAATTAGTTCCAAAAGAAAATATCATCAAAGTTATAAATAAAACTGATCTCATCGATAAAAATGAACTTTCCAAATTTATCGAATCTGATTATATCCCCTGTTCAGCAATTTCTGATGATGGCTTGGAAAAACTGAAAGAGATTTTGCTCAACGATATTCAAATTTCCCAAGCAGAATTACAATCCGGCATTCTAACAAATACACGTCAAATCGCAGCTGTTCAACGTGCCAATGAATCTATCAGGAAAGCTGTTTCTTCACTGCAAAATGAATTGGGTTATGAATTTACAGCTTTCGACTTGAAAGAAGCCAGCACAGCTTTAGAAGAAATTATCGGGAAAATTACCACCGATGATATTTTGAATCAGATCTTTGAGAATTTTTGTGTGGGAAAGTGATAGATAAAATAGCTCACGGATTTCACAGATAAACACGGATTATATAACTTAATTTATCAGTTTTCCAGTTGGTTTATTAATTCTGTTAGACTCTTGATATCAATTTTAATTCTACTGAAAAATGAAATCATTTTGATTTTTGAAGGAAAGTTTATGAACGAATTTATTAAACTCAAAACTATTAAAATGAAACCAATAATTATATAGATTATTTCCTGCTCTCCAGAATTTATTATTGTATTACCGATTACCAGAAAACCCAATATAGAAACTGGAACATAAATTATTCCACGCAGAAAATAATAAAGAATATAAGTTAGATTATTCTTGTATAATTCTTCAGCTTCTTTGGAAATCTTCATGCGCAGATCAAGTTGATTTATTCTTCTGCCTTTTCGCAGTTGAGATAAACCAAAATATATAAAAATCGGAGTAACAATAGCTACTGCAATGAAAATTCCATTTGTTGGAAAAAGATCAACTGTATTTTGATCTTTTGTAAAATGTCCATTTAATATTGTAATGCCAATAATTGATAAAAACAGAAAAATAAAGTGCAGTGCAATGATGCTATAATACACTGTTTTATACTTCTTTAATTCCCTTTTTAGATAACTGATAATTCCCTCCTGTTTAAAAGTATTTTTCCCAGTGAATTATGTAATGAACTATGTAACTTAACAATCTTAATAAACCTACAAGAATTCCTTGTAAACCCAATAATGTAAAGAACTTGTCTCTGAATTCAGCTTCTTTGAACAATTTCTTGAAATTTATACTTTTCAAGCCATTTCTTCTGATGTAAGTTTTTGATGGAAAATTTAGAGAATGAAAAATGAAAAAACACCCTGCTGCAATTATTGCAAGCATATGAAGAAATACTCCACCAATTGGATCATCTAATGGAGGAATGAATAATCCAATTAATTTATCTAACACTATTTTCCTCGTTTACCATTAATCCAATAAAAAAGCATTTTCATTCTTCAATAATTTCATCTAAATTTTTATCTGTTATTTTTCTATCAAATAACCTGATTTCTCTAAAATCTTAATTGCCAGCGGATCCATTTCGGGCAGATCATTCAATTCGAAAAACTTAAAATCCAAGCTTTCATGATCGTTAACTTTTGGAATTCCTGCCCAATCTGTAACTTCATAAACCGCCGTTGCCAGGTTAATTTCATCTCCATTTGGATAAGTGTGGTACATGTCTTTGCCAGCTAAAATTCCTTTCAATTCCAGATTCTTGATCTTTAGACTGGTTTCTTCTTCCACTTCCCGAATCGCAGTTTCTTCGAAACTTTCTCCAATTTCCATAGCACCGCCAATCGTGCTCCACAAACCGGTATCGGCTCTTTTCTGTAATAAAATTTCACCTTGTTTATTCTTGATGATAACAGTCGAACCAACCATTATCAACGGCATTTTTCCCACTTTTTGTCTAAGTTCCATCATGTAATTCATAACTACTCTTCTAATAATTTAAACTGTTCAAAAATTTTATGCCATTCCGAATATCAATTCCCGATTGCATTCTTTCATTCCTGATCTTAAAAACCAATTGCGTGGAAGGAATGTTATATTTTTCCTTAAAATAGAGAAGATGTCGTGATGGATTAGCATCACTCAATTTCACTTCGATCAATTTGATCAATTCCTCTTCCTTCGAAATACAAAAATCAACTTCGCGTTTGTCGCGAGTTCTTAAATAATAAAGTTTGGTATCGTTTCCTTTAAAATCCTGCTCTCCATAAACATGCTTCAACAAATGAACGGCAACTAGATTTTCCAGTTTTACATCTTCATTTCCTCTTGCCAAACCGGTATCATAAAAATATATTTTTGCTTCTTTTTTTAAGGATCGTGCGATATTTTTGGAGAAAGGATAAATCCTGAAAATTATAAATAAGCTTTCCAGAATTTCAATATATTTGGATATCGTGTTGGGAGATGTTCCAATATCTTCCGCAATCGATTTATGGGAAATCGGAGAACCAACTCGATAGCGCAGCATTTCTAAAAGAGTGTGCATTGCTCTCAAATCTCTGATATTCTCAAAATTTAGAATATCATTTCTAATTATTCCGTCTTTATATTGCCTTCTCCATCTTTTCACGTCTGTTTCTGTTTCTGCCAGAAACGGTTCGGGAAAACCGCTGCTGAAAATAAAATTGTTTAATTCTTTTTTGATACCGGATAACTGCATTTCCTTAAATGAAACAGGCAGCAATCGAAAGCTGAAAAATCTACCCGATAACGCATCCCCACTTTGCCTGAAAACATCCAGGCGCGTACTTCCGGTTACTATAATTTTCTGGTTTTCCGGCTTTGTGTCATAAACCCCTTTTAAATAGTTTTTCCAGGATGGCATTTTGTAAATCTCATCAAAAATTATCAGATCTTCATTGGGAAACCAACTTTGATTCTTTACAACCATTCTATCATCAGGATTATCGTAATTTATATATAACGTATTTGTGTGATTTTCAGCAATTTTTTTGGCTAACCAGGTCTTACCAACTTGTCGAGGTCCTACAATAAACACCATTTTTCTTTCAAGATCTTTAACTATCTGTTTTTCCAAGTATCTATCCAATTTTATCCTCCTTTTTATGGGTGACAATTTTTCACTCTAATGCAAAATTGTCACGACTTTTTCTCATTACGCTAAAAAATTGTCGCCCTTGAAAATGCGGTTTTATAAATTGAAAATGATATTTTCCATAAATTATTTCGCAGGTTTAGATTCAGATTTTGTCTGTAAAATTGAGTTCGGAAAAAAGGATGAGTGTAAAAAAAATCAAATCTCATCTGGACAAAAACAGCAGGTAAAATATACAAAGAAGAGAGAGAAGAAATGAAGCAGAATAGTGGAAGAGAACCAGGCAGAAACGGATATTCTGGTTCAGGCGGGGCATTAAATCCACCGTTCTCTTGTTCTGTATTCAATTTTCTTCTGGAGGTAAAAAAATGAAAAAAATATTTATGATTCTATTAAGTTTGCTGGCATTGATTTCCTGCTCCACCATTTATGTGGTTCGCGATTATGATGTAACCGCAGATTTCAGTAATTTCAAAACTTTTCGCTGGGATATGACACGTTCCAACAGTCGTTTCAAAAATGAGCTTCTGGATAAAAGACTGCGTCATACAATAAACCAGGAACTTATCGCAAAAGGGTTTGAACACCAATCCAGATATGCCGATTTTATTCTAACTTATGAACAGACAACACGAAGCGAGAAAGATGTTTATGTAACGCATTCCTATCATGGCTGGCGTCATGGTGGCTGGGGTCACAGGAACGTATTTGTGGATAAGCGCAAAGAAGCTCTGATGACTTTGAAAATATTTGATGCCAAAACCGATCAACTGGTCTGGCAAAGCTGGGCTTCAGGAATCGAAGTTAGAATAGAATTTGTAGAAGAGATCATTAATGAAACAGCCGAAAAACTGGTAGAAGATTTTCCACCCGGAAAAAAATAAAACATCCTATTTAGAAAGGATTGAAATGGATTCAAGGAATTTGATAACGGGATTGCTGGTTGCAAGATGATCATCAAAAAATATAGACAGCAGAAATACCTCCAAATAGTTTGAGGACAGGAAAGAAAAATGAAAAATAAGATGAGAAAAATAACGATACTGATCTCCATCTTGCTGCACATTCTTATCTTATTACTATTCCAGATCGATGAAATAAACATTTTGAATCCTCGAATTTCTGAAAAGCAAAAGGCGGTAGAGGATCGCCTGGTTTTTGAATTGGTAGAAACTCCTGATGATGCAGAAGAACAAGCTCCCGAAGAGAACAGTGATTATGTTTCCGATAAAAATACCAAAGCTGCCGATCAGAGAGAAAATCAACTTCCGGAAATTGAAAATCCCTATCAACAGGGATTGGTGGACATTCCTGAATTTGCCAGGCAGAATCCACCAGAAGAACAACAAGAAAATGAGCCGGAAGAACAAAACGATGTTGCGCAAATATTGAGTGAAATGCAGCAAAACAAAAAGTCATTTCTGGAAACTTATGAAGCTAAAAAAGAGATGCAGGTTTTAAATGATCAAACTGCGGATTATGAAAATCTTTTATCGGAAGTAAAAGATCACGGTGGCATGAGCTTGAATACTTATCAATGGGAATTTGCACCGTATCTTCTGGAAATGAAAAGAAAGGTTCAGGCTCATAACAATCCACCCTTTGCTTTTACGCATTTAGGTGCAATCGACGGAGATATTTTGTTGCGTTTCAAAGTGTTGCAGGATGGCACAGTTCAAGATCTGGAAATTTTAAAAAGCACAGCACATTATTCTCTGGAAAATTCCAGTACACGTGCTATTCAATTTTCTGCTCCGTTCAAACCTTTACCCGAAAATTTTCCCAAAGAATATCTGGAAATTACAGCGTTGTTTTCCTATATTCTGCGGAAAAAATAAATTATAGAGTGTAGAATAAATCGTCATCCTGAGTCCTCGGAGGGTGAAAAAAGGCGTCATATTGAGGAATTCATCTTGCTTTTTTGACGAAATATTAGCGAGAAAACCCCTCTATTTCTCCCCTTACCAAGGGGAGCTTGAAGATGAAAAATCGTCATCCTGATGTTTCTTGTAGCTTCGTTGTGGACTGTGTCCGGCGAAGCTTTGCGAAGACGGAAGGATCTCGTGAAAGTTCTATCAGCTTCACTTCTCGGAGAAAAAAAGATTCTTCATAATTGTGGTGTAAACAACACACCCCGCGGCTAAAGCCGCACCCCTCTCAAGAGGGGAATTACATTATGCTGACGAAAAAAAATAGTTTTATAGGAGAAACATGTTAACAGAAATCTGGTCGTTCCTGGTAAAGGGTGGAATTTTGATGATACCACTGCTGATCTGCAGTGTGTTGTCATTAGCCATAATAATCGAAAAACTGCTGACCTTACGCAAACACAAAGTTATCGTTCCCGAAGTAAAAAGTGTGATAGAAAACATTGAATCGGAAGAAGATATTCCACTGGCGTTATCGGTCTGCAAAAAACATAAAAGCGTGCTATCCAATCTGATAATCCTGGTTTTGAAACACAAAGGCACCTCATATTCTTTGATGCGCGAAGAACTTTCCGACAGCGGTCGTCAGGAAATCCGCAGTTTGGAACGCGGTCTGGGAATTCTGGAAACTATCGCTGCGGTAGCACCGGTTCTGGGTCTGCTGGGAACAGTGGTGGGAATGATCAAAGTTTTCAGTGTGATCTCGGTACAAGGAGTGGGAGAAGCGTCTGCACTTTCCGGTGGAATATCGGAAGCTCTAATAACAACAGCAGTGGGACTTTCTGTGGGAATTCCAGCTTTGATCTTTTACAATTATTTTGCCAGCAAAGCAGAAGAATTGATCCTGGATATTGAAAACATTTCCAACCAATTACTTAAGAAGATCATCGTTTTTAGAACCGGAGAAAAATAATGCGCCTGCTGGAAAAGAAAAAGCGCAAAGTTACCATCAATATCACTTCACTTATCGATGTGGTTTTGCTGCTGCTGATCTTTTTCATGCTCACCACCAGTTTCGTGGAACAACCAGGCATGAAACTCGATCTGCCGGAAACCAAAAGTTCGCAAGGTGAAAAAAGCGGCAAACTGCAAATTTCAGTAAATTCAGACGGCTCGATCTTCGTAAATAATGAAGCTGTGGAAATGAGTGATCTGGAATCTAAAATCAAAACTATTTCTGAGGAATTGGAAGATAAAAGTCTGCTTTTGAAAGCAGATAAAACTGTGCACCACGGCATAGTTGTACAAATTATGGATATCGCACGCAGCCTTGGCTTGCAGAAAATAATTATTGCCTCTGAGCAGAAGAAATAAATGAATATCTTTATTCTGGATGAAGATATGCAGAAATGCGCAGAATATCATGCCGACCAGCATGTGGTAAAGATGATCCTAGAGAGCACGCAGATTCTGTGTACAGCGCTTAACGAAAACGGTATAATTGCACCTTACAAATCTACTCACGTCAATCATCCTTGTACATTGTGGACAGGAAAGTCATTGTCAAACTGGATCTGGCTGAGAAATTTCACACTGAAATTGAATGAAGAATTCAAATTTCGTTTTAATCACAAGGATGATCACAAATCTGCAAAGGTTACTCTTGAATTGAAAGAGCCGCCTATTCCTGATCTTGGTTTAACAGAATTTGCTCAGGCAATGCCGGAAAAATATCGTGTGCCAGGCAATGCTGTTAAGGCTTATCGAAGTTTCTATATTGGGGAAAAATCTGGTTTTACAACCTGGACAAAAAGATCTGTACCTGCCTGGTTTGAAGCAGGTTTTCAAGACTTTAAAAGGACTATAAAATGAAACCGAAAAAAGTGGAAGTTAACGATAAAATGCAACAAGGTTATATTTATTATCGCACCGAACCTGTCGGTACAAATTTTCATCCAGAATTTAAACCGGAACTTACACCCAAACAGATGCTGGAAATGGGAGTTTTTGGCGGAAAATATATGACTGATTGCAAAGACGAATTTCCAATCGAATGGTTTGAAAATGCCAAATTATGCTCTACGAAACACGATCCTGAACTGAATTTTTTCAAGATAAATGCTTCCCAACCACTCAAGATTTGGCGAGAAAAAGACTGGATTTACCCGGAAGATCCGCGCGGCTGGTTTCAGTGGTATTGCCGATATTTTATGGGACGTCGCTGCTTAGATGACGAACGCCAGATAAAACGCTGGAAAGCGATGACGCGTCACATCGCACAAATAAAAAAGAACTGCACTCCAGGTGATTATTACTGTCGCAGAAAACAACGGCAAGCTCTGCTGCATTGGGCTTACGATTCCAGGAAATATTAAAAGTTGTTTCGTCGCACAACTCAAGCTAAGCAACAAGATTTATTAGCTAATAGTTTTCAGCCTTTTCCATTGACACCAAATATCTCAACTTTTCTTTGCATTTATGAAGAAGATAGAAAAAAGAAATTTGAATATAGATGAAATACCGCAGGAAGCGGGATATTACTTTCTGTCGGGCGAAGCAAATATACTTTTTTGCGGTAAAACTCAAAATTTAAGAAAAAGTATCCAGAATATTCGTTCTGTAGGAAAGGATGATAAAAATATTTTCCAACTCTTTTCGCTGACTCGAAAAATTAATTACCAGGTTACAGACTCTCTTTTTTCTGCCCTGTTAGAAGAAAAAAAGATCATTGAAAAACATCATCCACAGTTCAACGATACGATAAAACAATATCAAAATTACGTTTATCTTGCCATCGATTTTTATAATGTTCCATTTTTTAAAATTACAGAGCACACAACAGAAAATTATTATTATCTGGGGCCATTCAAGAATAGATTTTATCTTTACGATCTCATCGATGTGATGGCAGATTTATTTCGGCTTCCTTCCTGCGAAGATGAAAACTTTCCCTGCCGAAAATTAAAAGATAAAACCTGCCTGGGCTGGTGCCTCAAAAGTAAACCAGAGCTCGCTGAAATGCTGCTTTTAAACTACCTTCAGATAAACGTTGAATTAGTTCCAGAGCTTCAGAAAAAATTAGAAAAACTAGAATCTGATTTGGAATTTCAAAAAGCAGAAAAATTAAAAAAGCAGATCGCGATCATAAAAGATTTTTATGATAAAATAAGATTTTTTCATGTAACTAAAAAGTTGGATTCCAAACTGAAAATAAATGATGCTGATATTGATATTTCAGCTGGAATGGTGTTGCAAATATCTTCCCAAAATAAGATTTATGATTTTGTTGTTTTAAATCCGGAATATCGCGATAATGAATTTCTGGCTCATGACAAAAGCGAATATTCCGAAAGATTTATAATTTTCAAAGAATTTTGCAAAAATAAACTTGAACAAATAGAGAGTATTTATAAAGCATCCACTATGGAAATGAAAAAGAAGTTGGAGATGAATGATTAGATGAAAATTCTGGTGGTAGATGACGAAGTATCGATGACAGACTTCCTGAAAGTGGAGCTGAAACAGTGCTGCAAAGATCTGGAAGTGATCACCAAAAATACCGGCTACGAGGCTTTGAATCGCTTAATGCAAGGCGATATCGATTTGCTTCTTACCGATATTGCCATGCCCGATATGGATGGTTATGAGCTTTATAAACGAGCCAGAGATTATGATGAGAATATCCCGATTATCATGATGACGGGATTTGGTTACGATCCCAATCATACAGTTGTAAAATCGCGTCAGGATGGTCTGCAGGATGTTCTATTCAAACCT
Organism: Candidatus Cloacimonadota bacterium; assembly: GCA_021734245.1. Lineage (NCBI taxonomy): Bacteria > Pseudomonadati > Candidatus Cloacimonadota > Candidatus Cloacimonadota bacterium. Next base: position 21,316 of record JAIPJH010000026.1, read on the forward strand.
TTCGATGTAGATAAACTTTTCGCTCTTATCAAAAAACGCATCAAGGGAGAATGATCACGAAAAAATTTGTTGTTCTGCTGTTAATCTTGCCTCTTTTCCTTTTTGCCCAGTCGCAAAAACAATTTGAAAATATAACCCTGATCGGAAATGACAATGATATTCACGTTTTGGAAAGTACTCTTTCTCAATTCGATAACTCAATTTTCGGATTTCAGAAAAGCGTGGGATATTATCTGGATGATCGCATCAAAATCCATATTGCAAAAGATAAAGCCGAATATCAAACCTGGACCGGAAGCAGCAATAATATCCTGGAATTCAGCCAGGCATTTTACAGCAGAAAATCTGATTCCATCTACCTGCGAAATCCATCTGAATTGAAAAGTATAATTACTTTGCAGAGAATTCTTCTGCACGAATATATCCACCATTTTATCTCTAAATTTTACAAAAATGCACCCCTCTGGTTTCATGAAGGAATGGCAGTTTATTTTAGCGGAGATATGGGATTTGATCGGGAATTTAATTTTGCCAAAAATTATGTTTTAGGGAATTCTCGTCCACTTGCTTTGATGGCTTACAGTTATCCCAAAAATCGCATCGAATGGGAAAGCTTTTATGCCAAATCGGGATTGGCAGTTAAATATTTATACAACAAAAAACGAGTTGAATTTTATCGTTTCTGGGATTTTTCCAGACGGGATGGCTCGTTTGAATCTGCTTTCAGGAAAGCCTTCCTGATGAGCACTTCCGAATTTTCCAAATATTTTGAAGATTATGCCAAATCTCATTTCCGCACGGAAATATTACTTGCCTCCACCGGCATGATCTGGAGTATTTTACCACTGTTTCTGATCATCGGTGTGATCAGGAAAAAGATCAGGAACAGAAAGCGAATAAAAGAGTGGGAAGAAGAGGATTTGACAAATGATCTTTCAAACCCTTCTCCTTGAATATAAGATTCCTTATTTGCTCCCTGTCAAGGGAGCTGTCCGGCGAAAGTAGGACTGAGGGTTTATGAAAAATATAAAAAACCTTTGTTCTGTGGAAGTAAAAATCAATAATAACGCAGAACATTCCTTCTTAAAATGGGGAAAATTAAGGAAAAAGGAAATTTATTTATTTTATGAAAGAATTTGATAAACTGGTAGAAATTATAGAAAAATTACGTGACCGGGAAAACGGCTGTCCCTGGGATATTAAGCAAACTCATGAATCGCTGATTCCCAATTTCGTGGAAGAACTTTACGAATCCATCGAAGCGATCGAAAATAAAAATTTCGATCACCTGTCAGAAGAACTGGGAGATTTGATGCTGCATATCATCATGCAGGCACAGATAGCCGGAGAAGCCGGACAATTCGAGATCGCTGAAGTGCTTCAAAAAATTAACGATAAACTTATTCGCCGTCATCCTCATGTTTTTGCCGATGGACATGCCACCGATGCCGACGGCGTGAAGATGAATTGGGAGCGGATTAAATTCCAGGAAAAAAAGAAATCGCGCAAATCGGCAATTGACGGAATTCCCAAAGCAATGCCGGCTCTTATCGTAGCTCAGAGAATGCAGGAAAAAGCTGCTTCTGTTGGTTTTGACTGGCCGGACGTAGAACCTGCCGTGGATAAATTGAAAGAAGAAATTCATGAATTTATCGATGCCTTCCAACAAAAAGATGTGGAAGAAATGCAGGATGAACTTGGCGATATGCTGTTTTCTATCGTAAATATTTCCCGCAAACTGGGATTTGATACAGAATCGGCTCTGCGCCGAACTATCGACAAATTTGACAGAAGATTTAGAAAAGTGGAAGAACACTATCAAAAAAGTGATAAAAATATGCTGGATGCCAGCCTGGAGCAGTTAGATGAAATCTGGGAAATTGCAAAAGAAGACGAGTAGAAGAAGTCAGTTCGTAACATTTTATTTTATTCTCGGCAGCATAACTCTGCTGATATTTTTCATTTTATACACGAATTCCCTGCTGCGAGATATCAGAAAAGATGTAAAAGTAGTTCCCGATCTTTATTCCAAATTTCTGGGACTTCCCGCCGATGTAAATCTGGAACATTTTCTCTTTCAATATTTTATGGAAGAGATCATTCCCCGCATCGATTATCCCATCATTCTGGTCGATAGCCTGAAGACACCATTCAGTTGGGAAAATATCGATATTGAAAATAAAGAGTTCGAGGAACTGGATATAAAAGAAAAAGAAGAACTGCTTTCCATGCTGAAAAAGATGGAAGCTCAAGGCGGAATGATTCCGCTTAAATTCAACAAGAACGATCCGAAAGTTCACAGCTGGGTTTATTATGGCGATTCTCACACGCTTACCCAACTGAAAATGATGCCATATATTGATATGGGATTAATCGTAATCTTTTTATTATTAGGAATTTACGGAATTATTGTTCTAAAAAAAGGTGAACGGAATATCATCTGGGTTGGGCTGGCAAAAGAAACTGCACATCAATTTGGAACGCCGCTTTCATCCTTGCGCGGCTGGATCGACATCATGGAAATGAAACTGCAGGAAAAAGGCGATGATCCTGATATGATTTCCATGCTGGAAAACATGAAAGTCGATGTGGATCGGCTCAGCAAGATCGCTTCCCGCTTTGGAAAGGTTGGCTCTGTCATCAAATGTCAGGATTGCAGTTTACATGAGATCATTGCCAATACTATCGAGCATTTCAAGCATCGCCTGCCGACTGCTTCCAAGAAGATCGAGATCAAATTTATCAGCAAGATTCAAGATCTAAAAATTGAAATCGATCCTGACCTGATAACCTGGACGCTGGAAAATATGATAAAAAATGCTATCGATGCCATGCAGCAGAAAGGTGGAACGATCACCGTAAAAGCTTTTGAAAAGAAAGGAAAAACCTTTATCCATATTTCTGATGAAGGTGTGGGAATGCCGAAATCTTCTTACAAGAAAATCTTTATTCCCGGCACCACCAGCAAAGCACGCGGCTGGGGTTTGGGACTGAGTTTGGCAAAACGGATCATCGAAGAATATCATAAAGGCAAGATCAGAGTGTTGGAAAGTGAAGTGGGCAAAGGAACCACGTTTGAGATTGAGTTGAAGTGAACTCAACTATGAAAAAATACATTATAATGTGCAACACCCTTTTATTCCCCCTTACAAAGGGGAACTTGAAAGAAATTTCTTCTTATAAAAATTTTAATTTAAGCTACCCGTTGAAAAGGGATAAGATCAGCTTGCTGATCAGAGGCGTTCGAAATAGAAATTGATCATAAATTGAGAAATCCAGGAGTGAAAAATGTACGTTTTAAGTCGTGAAGAAATGTATACCTTCGATAAATATACGATCGAGAAAATAGGAATTCCCGGCAAAAAACTGATGGAAAATGCCGGCAGAGGTTGTGCCGAATTCATCAGGAATGAACTGCTGGTTTATCCAAAAGATGAGAAAGAAACCTTGAAAGAGTCGAGTAAGGAGAATATTGAGGAAGAGACTTTTTCAAGGTTCAAGATAGCTCTTTTCTGCGGAGCAGGAAATAACGGCGGTGATGGTTTTGTGATAGCACGTTATCTGAAAAAATGGAATTTTTATCCGGAAATCTTCCTGCTGGGAAACGAAGACAAAATGAGCCCGGAAACTTTGGAAAATTTTCAAGATTGCCAGAAGTTGAGAATCCCGATCCAAAAAATAGAGGATGCAGAGTTTGAACTAACGGATTTTGATTTGATCGTTGATGCGATTTTCGGTGTTGGTTTAAAAGGAACAGTGCGCGGTTGGCGAGCTGAAGTGATCACTAAAATTAATGCAACAAATCTTCCTGTCGTTGCCATCGATATTGCCAGCGGGATCGATGCCGATACCGGACAGGCAGAAATTGCCGTAGAAGCTGATTTTACACTGACAATGGCAAATTACAAATACGGGCATTTCCTGGAAAAAGGACGCGAAAAAAGTGGTGAAACCTTAGTTGTAGATATCGGCATTCCCGAACCTGTTTACGAAAAATTTCCGCCCAAAGCAAAATTAATAACAACTGAAAATGTTGTTTATCCGCTGCGTTCCCGATTTTCTCACAAAGGAAATTATGGTCGAATTGGAATCATCGCCGGATCTCCAGGTTTCAGTGGTGCTGCTGTAATGGCTTGCCGTTCTGCGCTGCGTTCCGGTGCTGGAATTATCACGCTTTTTCATCCTGCCGGAATGGAGTTGATCTTCGAGAGTCAACTCCTGGAAGTGATGACTTATTCCATTCCTGCAGATAATGATGATTTGGAGAAGATTGCTGAGTTTCAGAAAAAGCTAAATTCAATGGATGTTCTTCTCATCGGTCCCGGAATCGGAGTAACAAATAAAGCCAGACAGCTTCTGGAAGAAATCTTGAAAACCTGGCATAAACCTCTGGTTTTGGATGCAGATTCGTTAAATATTCTGTCTCAAAATCGTGATCTTGTAGATTTGATCAAGAGCAAACAGATCATTCTCACTCCGCACATTGGTGAATTTGCCCGACTTTGCCAAAAAACAATTCCTGAAATACAGGCTGATCCGCTGAGATGTTTGGAAGAATTCGTTAAAGAATATAAATGCCATATCCTGCTGAAAAGTTCCACCACGATCTTTGCCGACAAATCCGGATTTGTTTTTGATATTTCCGGAAACGACGGACTTTCCACCGGTGGCAGCGGCGATGTGCTGGCAGGTATTATAGTTTCATTTCTTGGTCAGAAATTAGATTTGCGAAATTCAGCAATTTCAGCTTCCTACCTGCTGGGAGAAACTTCTGAAAAACTGGCTGAGATCAGAAATCCGGCTTCGATCATTCCATCAGATATTATTGAAAATTTATTTAAGATAACGTAAAAAAAATAGCCAAGGAGAAAAGATGAAAAAGTTTTTGATTTTTGTTGTTTTAGCGGTAATCCTGCTTTCGGCATGTACCAAAAAGGTAACTCCGAAAGATTGGGAATATCTGGCTTCATCTATGCAGAAAGTAGATGAAATTGTTCAGAATGAATTAAATCGTCTGCAAAATATTGCAGCAAGTGATGTCGTGAAATCGGGAGAATGGGAAGAAATTAAGCCAGCACTCATTCTGGATGCGGAGAATCGAACTGAAGCACTTTACTGGTATTGTCTGCCCGATGGAAGTTATTACACTTCCGAAAAAGATAAAGTTGATGCCAATTTGAGTTCACGCGGATATTTCCCGGATCTGCTGGCTGGAAATGCTGTTGTCGGTTATCCGATAATCGGCAAAACCAGCGGTCGCAAATCTTTCGTGATTGCTGTTCCAATTTTTGATAATCAGGAAGTTACAGGTATTCTGGGCACTTCTATTTTTCTGGGAGAAATGTGGGATATTCTAAAAAATAAGATTAGCATTCCAGAAGAGTACGACTTCTATGCTGTGAATACAAATGGTTTTACAATGTTCGATCTGGAAACAAAAGATCATTTATTGGATGATGTTCTGAATCAGTCTTCTCCTACTCTGGTGGAAGCGATCAAGGTGATTATCGCAAGCGAAAACGGCTCTGTAAGCTACAAGTGGAACGACAAAAATAAAATTGCCATTTATAAAAAATCCCCTGTTTCAGACTGGAGATATGTTCTTTCTTTTTATTAGGAAAGGTTATCTGAATGAATGAAAAGCAAAAAGCTTTGATCAAATATGCCGGAATTGCACTCCTTCTCATCATAATAATTTTCAGTATTTCCAAATGTATAAGACGTTCTTCAGTTTTAGTCGAAGGATTACCGGAAGTTCCGGTTTATTTCAATGAAAATGGTAAAGAATTAAAAGTTGGAAAAACTAATGATGATGGGCTGACCAGCCTTAACCAGAAATTGCAGCCTGGCAGCTACATTATCTACTATCAGGAAGATTATCTTACCAGATATTATGCAACTTTAAGAGTGCGAAAAAGCCGCAAGGAAACAAAAGTGAGATTTCGCAAACATCGTTTGCCGGCTATTTCAAGACAATTAGTTCTCAATAAGAGTGAGGATGTAGAACTGGCATCAACTTTAAAACATTATTCCATCTATTCCAAAAGTGGAAATGCTGTAGAATATGACGCAGATATAAATATGTCTGTTCGCGGTTCTAATGATGGACTCGATTCTTATTTTATACTTAAATGGAACCTGAACCTGGAAGGAAGAAATGTGAGTAATGAAGAATTGGAAATTGCCGAAAATACTTCCAAGACGATGACTGTTTGGGAAGATAAATTACATTTATATGAGATCGAATATTCAGTAAATGGAGATGTTGCTTCACTTTCCTTGAGAGCAAAATACAAAGAATAGAAAAACACATTTTCACAGGCGGATGAGAATATTTTCATCCGCTTTTTTCTACGTGGTATTCAATAATTCATTGACATAATAATTGCAATTCTCAATATTCGCATCATCAAGAGTATAATGAACTTGGAAATAATGTAATCTTAATCCTGTAAAGAGGATTGCTATGAAGAAGTTTTTTGTATTTATTTTTGGATTGCTATGTCTTCATATTTATGCACAGAATGTTGTAATAAATGAAGTCCTTTACGATCCCGATGGGTCGGATGGTGGTTATGAATGGATCGAACTGTACAATAATTCTAACGATCTTATCAATCTTCATAATTGGACAATTGTAAAAGCCGGAACCAGTTTTTCTCTGGTTTTTATTTTACCTTCAATCAATATTCAGCCGCATGGTTTTCTTCTGATCGGTGAAGAATTTGTCCCAGATACTGATTTGATAACTGATCTTTCTTTTCAGAATGGTGGTTCTGCCACCGATGGAATTCGCATTATTTCTTATGACGGTTTTTACACCGATACTATTCTCTACGATTCACCAAACTCAAATAATCTTCCTGATGATATTTCCAGTCCGGGCAGTTTTTTTGCGGTGGATGTGAGTAGTGGAAATTCCCTGGCTCGCAAGCAGGATGGAATAGATTCCAATAATTGTGAACAGGATTTTTTTGAATGTGAAAATCCTACACCAGGTGAAGAGAATTTTTATCCGATAGATTTAGCAGTTTACGATGTTGAAATCGTGCTGAATAACGGTGATTACTGGCTTGAAACAGAGGTCTTTAACTTATCCACAGAAAATGTGGATAACTACGAAGCAAGCGTAGAAATCACTATAAATACTGAATTTTATGGAAGTTATGATCTGCCAGAGATTCCGGCTGAAAGTTCCATCCCGTTTTCCTGCAATCTTGAACAGTTTTCAGCAAATTACAATCTGATCTCTGCTGAAGTTATTTACATGTATGACAATATATTAGACAACAACTTTGCAGCTAATTCCATCTTAACTGCAAATTCTGATCTTGTTCTAAATGAAGTTTTGTTCCGTCCACAAAGTACCAATCAGGAGTGGCTGGAAATTTTTAATCGCGGAGATTGTGGATATCTTGTGGATAACTGGAAAATAATTGATGCAAGTGGCGGTCAAATCAACTTCTCATGCGTCTTGCAGCCAAATGACTTTATAGTAGTCTGCGAAGATGCAAATTTGATGTTTCAGATCTATCCCGAAATCGATCCAAATCTGGTAATTCAAAGTGATGATTGGACTTCGTTGAACAATACAGAAGAAAGCCTGACTTTTATGGATAATTATTCCGTTGTTTTTGATTCGATGTATTATGATGGTTCAGGTTGTCCTTCAGATTTTTCGCTGGAAAGAGTAAATCCTTTTGATGATGAAAATATTGAGTGGCTGGTCAGTCTGGATTCCCTGGGAACTCCGTCTTTACAAAATAGCGTTTTACCAATTGAAAAAGATCTTTCATTAGAATTCAGAGATATAGAAGAAATTGATGGGGAAATCCAGCATACGATTTTTGTGGAAAACCGTGGTTTGGAAAATATTAATTCTGTTTTGTTAACCTGTTTTAAAACCGAATTAGAAACAGGAAATCAGCAAGAAGTCTATATAGAAAATTTAATTATTACAGATAGTTTGGAAATTGTTTTTAATACTGATTTTCCTTCCAATGGTTATTATGAATTTAATTACGAAATTTATTCTGATGAAGACATGGATGAAAGCAACAACTTTGCGCATTCTTTCTTTAATCGTTCTGCTCTGCCGTTTGTGATAAATGAGATCATGTACGATCCTTCTGATGATCTGCCCGAATGGTTGGAAATCAAACAGAATTTTCCAGTTCCAGATTTGGAAGAGTTTTATCTGGTTGTAGATGAAGACACGCTTTGTTTGCCGTTCTTTGATGAAGAATTTGCTCTTGTAACTTCTTCGTATTCGGATGCCGATACTTTGCAGCAGCTTTATGATCTATCTGAAATCGAGATTTTCCTGGGATTGTCTTCACTTTCCAATAACGGAGAACAAATTTCTCTTCTGGATGAATGCGGAAATTTGATCGAAACTTTCTTCTATTTTCCCGAATGGAATGACGATCTGTCAGGAATTTCCATTGAACGTGTGAACAGCTGTCTTCCAGCCACGGAAAATAATTGGGGACCAGCGGTTAACGGCTGCACTCCCGCTACTGAAAACAGCATTTTTGTGCAAATTCTGCCTGCTAATACAAAACTGAAACCCGAACCAAATCCATTTTCTCCCTATCGTGGTGAACACACGATTTTTAACTACAAATTGCCGGAAATTATCAGCAGAATGACATTGCGGATTTTTGATCTGAAAGGAAGGTTGGTGCGCAAACTTGTAAATCAGCAGCTTATGGCAGCAGAAGGTGGAATTGTGTGGGATGGCAAAGGTGATAATGGTAAAAAACTGCCAATTGGGGTTTATATAGTTTTGATGCAGGCAACCGCGCGAGACAGCGAGAAAGTTTATGAAAAGAAGATTACGATTGTAATCGGGAAATAGGAGAAAAGGATGTACAGTAAAACAATTTCTTACGCAATTCAGGGAATTGGAGCTCAGCAGATTACGGTGGAAACAGATATCAAGGGAGGCACTTTTTTCTTCAATCTTGTGGGATTGCCTTCCAATTCGGTAAAAGAAAGTCGAGATCGGGTTCTGGCAGCAATTAAAAATTCCGGTTTTCGCATTGGTAATTTTGGTTTCACGGTAAACCTGGCTCCGGCAGATATCAAAAAAGACGGTGTTGCTCTGGATGTTCCCACAGCTTTAGCTTTGCTGCATGGTCTGGGAAGGATCGACACCCACAAACTGGATAAACTGGCATTTATCGGAGAGCTTTCTTTGGATGGAAATCTGCGACCCGTAAAAGGAGTTTTACCTATCGCAGTTGCCTGTTGGAAGGACGGATTCGATGGTCTTGTTCTGCCGTATGAAAATGCTAAAGAAGCTGCTATTATCGATGAATTGGAAATTTATCCAGTTTCATCTTTGAATGAAGTCATTAATTTTCTGGAAGATAAGATCGAGATCGAACCGCTCAAAGTTGATAAGAATTCCATTTTCAATCACCTTGATGACAGTCCGGTAGATATGTTCGATGTGAAAGGACAATATCACGTGAAACGAGCTTTGGAAGTAGCTGCAGCCGGTGGACACAATGTTTTAATGCTAGGACCTCCAGGATCAGGTAAAACCATGCTGGCTCGCAGAATTCCCACTATTCTTCCCAGCCTTACTCTGGAAGAATCTCTGGAAACTACCAAAATCCATTCTGTTGCCGGTCTTACAGGGAGCAAGATCGGAATTATTACAAGCCGTCCTTTTCGTTCTCCGCATCACACGATCAGCGATGTTGCTCTCATTGGTGGTGGAAGCTATCCCAAACCGGGAGAAGTTTCACTTTCTCATAACGGCGTACTGTTTCTGGATGAACTTCCCGAATTCAAAAAATCTGTATTGGAAGTATTGCGACAACCTTTGGAAGACGAAATTGTTACAATTTCCCGCGCAACGCAAAGTCTGGAATTTCCCGCCAAATTTATGCTGGTTGCTTCTATGAATCCCTGTCCCTGCGGTTATTTTGGCAGTAATGTGGAAGGTCATGCCTGCAGTTGCGCAATTGCTCAAATTCAGCGTTATCGTTCCCGCATTTCCGGTCCGCTTCTGGATCGCATCGATATTCACGTGGAAGTTCCAGCTGTGAAATATGAACAACTCAGCGGAGCACCTTCCGGTGAAAGATCAAAAGATATCAGAAAGCGGGTAAATGACTCCAGAAATCTACAGTTGCAACGTTTTACAGAAGAAAATATTTTCAGTAATTCTCAGATGAATCCCAAGCAAATACGCAAATACTGCCAGTTGGAAGAAGATAGCAAAGACATCCTGAAAAGAGCGATGGATAAAATGGGGCTTTCAGCTCGAGCTTACGATAGAATCTTAAAAGTAAGCCGCACCATTGCCGATCTGGAAGGCAGTGAAAATATAAAAGTGAATCACATCAGCGAATCTGTGCAGTATCGCAGTTTGGACAGGAAATTCTGGGAGTGAGAGCTTTAGCAACGAACGAAACGAACAAATCTAACATTCTTTGATATAAGTAAATCTCACTTTCTCACTACTCAACTCTCATCTCTGAAATCTATTCATCCACCACTTCAAACACATTCATTTGAGATTCATTTGGTTTGATGCCAAAATGTTTGTAAGCTTTGTAGGTTGCTTTCCTGCCTTGTGCAGTTCTGTCCAAAAATCCCTGCTGGATCAGATAAGGTTCATAAATTTCTTCCACTGTTCCGGCATCTTCGCCCACAGCAACTGCCAGCGTTTTCAGTCCAACCGGCCCGCCACCGTAATTTTCCATGATCGTCAGCAGAATTCGCTTATCCATATCATCCAAACCAGCGTTGTCCACCATCAGCATCTTCAGTGCTTTGATGGCAATTTCTTTGGTGATGATGCCGTCGCCTTTGATCTGAGCATAATCCCGCACACGGCGCAGCAGACGATTTGCCACTCGCGGTGTGCCACGACTGCGGCGAGCGATCTCTTTGGTTCCTTCCTGCTCCAGAGGAATATTTAACAGGCCTGCTGATCGTTTAACGATGTGCTCGATACTTTTCACATCGTAATAATCCAGCCGCAGGACAAGCCCGAAACGAGCTCTGAGCGGCGAAGTGAGAAGTCCGGCACGCGTGGTAGCACCGATCAGTGTGAACGGCTCAATATCGATGGAGAGTGAACGAGCGGAAGGACCGCTGTCGATAATGATTTCCATTTCAAAATCTTCGATGGCAGGATACATGTATTCTTCCACCACGTGATTGAGACGGTGAATTTCATCGATAAAGAAAACATCGTTTCTCTGCAGATTGGTCAAGATTCCAGCCAGGTCGGGAGCTTTTTCCAGAACCGGTCCGGCACTTACTTTTATTTCTACGCCCAGCTCGTTGGCAATTATGTTTGCCAAAGTAGTTTTACCCAAACCGGGAGGTCCGTAAAAAAGCACGTGGTCGAGTGGCTCTTTTCGCATTTTGGCAGCTTGAATGGAAATATCTAAAATCTCTTTTATCTGTTCCTGCCCCACGAATTCATTTAATGTTTTAGGGCGCAGCGTTCTATCAAAATCTTTTTCTTCCGGTATCTCCACCGGGTCGGTAATTCTTTCCAGCATATTTATTCCTTCTAAATTATTCTCCGTATCTTTTCCATAACATCAATGTGATTAAAGCAAAAATAACGATAATGATGACAAGTAAAAAAATTGGAACGGAGTCACCATAAATAAAAAGCTTGGAAAAAATTTTATAAATATAAGCTAATTGCCCGATGATAATGAGAAATCCAAACATCCAGGCCAGAAGTGGTTTTTCTTCATACTCTTTGCGCAAAGGATAGGCTTTGAAGATAGCATTCCAGATGAAAAAACCACCACCGATGATAATTAGTGCTAAAAGTCTTTCAAATATCATAAAATTCTCCTTGTTTAGCTCACAGATTTATACAGATGAACAAAAATAAATAATTCCAAATACGCAAATTATTTATTTATTTTGCGTATACTGTCCCCCTCCATAAGGGGAAATTAAACAAAATTCTTAAATTTGACTATCACCGTGGCAGAGCCAAGGTATATTTCGCTAAATTTATTTCAGCAAGCTGAAAATCGAATTTTCATTATTTACCCCTCTCCGGCAACTGCCGGATCTCCCCTCAAACAGGGGAGAAAATTTGGAAAACCCCGATGCAGAGCAGCGAGGAATTCTTTCGAT
>JAIPJH010000027.1 GCA_021734245.1 Candidatus Cloacimonadota bacterium
TTCCAAAATCATCGGCAAATAGCAAAGATCGATTCCCATATCTTCAAACGTTGAATTTTTATTATCAATTTTGCTCCATTGGATCGCACGCCATTCTCCGGAATTGAAAACGCATAAATAGGCAAATCTAACGGAATCGGGAATAGAACGAATAATTTTAAGAGAAAGATCAGTGACTTTTGAATATTTATTTGTTACATCCACGTAATGTTTGCTGCTGAGCCAGGCAGGAGCATCTTCATTTTCCTTGAGCAGGGAAGCCAGGTTATCATCTTGTTTAGCAAAAGTTTTTCGATAAACTTTAGCAACACGGCTGCGGATAGAATATTTTCCCGGATCAGCTTCACAACCCATAAATGGGATCGCTTCACCTTCGTGAGTTACTATAGCGTTCCAGGCATGATTATTGCCGCTGTCTGCCCAATGTGGTGTGTAATCGCTGGTGACTGCAATTCCATTCGCACGCAGAACTGCCATTGCCAGATTGGTCATATCTTCGCAGCGTCCCATACAGGTATTTTTCATTTCATCAATACTTTGATCGGTGGGATGCAGATAATAAATTTCATCGAATTTGAACCATTCACGAAGTTCCTGATTTATAAAAGTTGCAGCTTCCAGAGGATCGGTCTGATCGAGCATGATCTGAGGTAATTCAGAGTATTTTTCCATGAATTCTTCTCGCCAGTTATTTTTTTCAGGAAGTGGTTCGTTGCTGCCGCGATAGGGAAGAATATATTCTACGAAAACTTCGTAAGAATATCCTTTCGACCAGGGAAGATTTTTCCAGGCATAGAAAGAATCTTCCACATTCTGGATCAGGAATTCTGAAGAAATAACCTGAGCATCTTTAAATCTTTGATTTGCTTCCCAGTCGAAACCCCCGATCTTTTCCAAACTGTCCAAGGCTGTTCTTGCTTCAGAATAGTTTTCATATTTCGAAATATTCCAGGGGATTTCTACTCGTTCCGAATCACAGGGAACTATTTCCACAAAAGAATGATAAGGTAAATTTTCAATTAGAAATAGTACGGCATCGAGTTGTAGGGAATCACCTTTTACTTCAAAATATCGAATTGCTTTTTTCAGGTCGGATTTGTTATCTTCAGCGGATTCGAGAGTGTTTTTTATTTCGGGTGAATATCGATTTAAGCTGCAGGAAAAAAACACAGCAAAAATCAAAATTACTAATAAATATTTTATTAATTTCATAATGATTCCTAATTAAAATATAGGAATATTGAGGCAAGTTCTTTTCTAAACTTGTGCGATCGAATCAGTCAAAATTGTAATTCTGCCTGCCAAGCCGAAGCCGAGTTAAGGCTGTACGTTTCTTGCACGTTGTTCATTTTTCGTCATTCTGACGTTATTCCCCTCTTGAGAGGGGTGTCCCGAATACTTTCGGGATGGGGTGTGTTCACGTTGCTCTTGCGTATTCGTGCCACTTCGCCAATACAGGTGGGAAGAATCTCATTTCCATTTCGAGAAGTAAAGCTGAGAGAAATTCCACGAGTTTCTGAGTTGCCACGAGTTTCAACTCGTGGAGAGAAAGAAAAAAAATAGAATAATTCGGGTTTTAACCCCTCAATTGGGCTAAAGCCTATTTCTTTTTTTACTCAATTCCATCCCCGCGATAAATCACGGGGCAATTCATTTTGACTGGACTTCAGGCATGACTGGAGTTCAGGACGAAAAACGATAATATCAAAATCCTCAAGTCCCCGCGGAACTTAGCGAAGGCGGAAGCATAGACGGATTCATATTTCGTCGTTTGCCAGGGAGAGTTCCTCAATATGACGGCGTTTTTTATCGTCATTCTGTCAGTAAAGGCGCAATCGCGAATTCTTTCGAGACAAAGACTGGAAGATTCTTGCGAAGGTTGCTCTTACGTCTTCGTGCCACTTTGCAGGACACAGTCGAATGCAAAGCTATGAGATGCCGCAGAAAGAGAATTTTCTGCGAAAATTGGTAGATTCCTCAATATGACGGAAATAGAAAAAGGCGGAAATGGAATTCCGCCTTTATCAATTTATCTTTTATACAATCTATGCTGGATACTTTCCAGTGATGAATTTGTTTAATTGTTCTACTTCCGCTTTCGCAGCATTCAGAAGCATCTTGATGATATCTCGCATGGAAACAACACCACGTAAAATACCATCATCTGTAATAACGGGAATGTGACGGATGTTTTTTTCTGTCATTGATACCATCATTTCCTCGATGGAACATTCTCCAGTTGCAATATGCAGTTTTTCTTTTGGCGTCATTACTTCACTTACTTTTACATGCCCACAAAGCTGATCGGTATTTGCCAATAAGCACATTACATCTCTTTCTGTTACGATACCAGCAACTTTTTTCTTTTCATCAAATACGATAAGAGCACCTATATGATTTTTATTCATGATATCTACAGCTTCTTTGATCGACTTCCAACTTTCTACCGAGTAAATGTCATTGTCTCTTTCTTCAAACAGCATTTTTAATTTGCGATTCATAATAACTCCTTTTAAAAATATTTCATATTTTGCATCAAAATATCACTTCATACAAAATTAAATATAAAACTATTTTTCATAATAGCAAATATTATTTTGGTTTATAATTAAGTTCATTTCCAAAATTAATTATTTATCATTCTAAACTTAATAACTTCTTCATTTTATAGAGGAATTCTTTTCAGATCCATTCGATTAAAGATTTTATCCGATCATAAGTCAGATCTCGGATTTCTTCCACTTCCATTTTCTTGATCTGATCAGAAGTGATAATTTTACCAAATTTGATCTTTATCTTTCCCGGTCTTATATGCCAGGATTTCTTTGGTTTTAACGAAAACAAACCTGAAAGCCCAATTGGAACCAGATCTACTTCTGCCTTTTTTGCTAAATAGAACGGCAATTTTTTAAATTCTCTCATTTTACCATCCAGCGTTCTGTGTCCTTCAGGTAATATAATTAATGAAGTTCCTCTATGTAATACTTGCAGTGCTTTCTTGATACTTTTCATCGAAGCATGAATATTATCTCGCCTAATAGGAATAGTTTTCAATCTTTTAATGAGCCAACCGTAAATTGGCCAGTTGAATTGATGATGAGCTTCTACACCCACAACGTGGGCAGGAATGTAAGCTTTTAGAAAGGGTACATCAAACAGACTTACATGATTTGCCATGAAAAGATATATTTTATCTTTTTTCAATTTTTCAGCACCTTCCACTTCCACTTTTATGAACATTAATCTAAATAAGGGTTTTAGTATATTTCTTACAAAAGTATCAATTTTTCGATTATCGAAAAAATAACTTATAAAAATGGTTACTAAACAAAACAGTCCAAAATAAACAAATCCAATCAACCAGATAAAAATGGAACGAACAGCTTTCATTTCCAAAAAACCTCAATAGCCTGATGCAGACATTCAACTTCTACGGGTGTTATCCCGATCAATTCGCCATCAGGAGTTAGCACTTTTGCTTTTTCTGTTTCGATTTTTATTTTTTTCACTTTGAATGTTTCCACTTTCGGCAGCTTCACATGTTCACCTGTAAACACCTTGGGAAAGGCTTTCAATAGTCCGATCTTACCCATTTTACCCAGCAGAGTTACATCCAGAAATCCATCATCGATTTCGGCAGAAGGAGCCATGTAGAAATTCGAAGTGTAGGTTGTATTCGATATTTCCACGAAAATATTCTGCCGATCCAGAACTTCACCATCCAATTCTATTTTTAGTTTGCAAGATTTGAGCAGCAGAATATGATAAAAAACTCCTAATGTGTAAGATAAATTACCCAGAGCTTTTAATTTATGAGCTGTTTTGGTAACGTCTGCCACGAATCCCAAACCCAGAATATTTAAGAAATAGTATGTCTGACCGTGAGTGGTAAATTTTCCAACATCAACTTTTCTGGTTTTATTCTGGCTGATTATCTTGATCGCTTCTTTCCAGCGGGAAACATGCAATTCCAGGTCTCTGGCAAAGGCATTTCCCGTCCCAACAGGTAAAACTCCGATTGGTATTTTTTTCCGCGTTTTATTCTGGTAATAACCATTTATTACTTCAAAAAGCGTTCCATCTCCACCAGCTGCCACGATGCCATCATATTTCTTGAAATTCGCATCTTTCACTATTTCGATTCCATGTTCCGGATAATCGGTTAGATGCAGCTCGAACTTAATATTGTGTTTCTGAAATTCAGCTTCGACTTGCGGTAAGATCTTCTTTGCCCTGCCATGACCGGCAAAGGGATTAAATATCAACAGAATTTTCATTTCATTCTCCTCATTATACACAAATTTATTTATTTTTGGAATGAATGTGAGTCAATTATTTTATATAGACTTGTAATAATTGTATTGACGTTGATATTTGAATCTAACTTTCTTGATATATAAAAATGGGGAATGGGGGAATAAAAAAATGCTAAGAAAAATAGTAGTTTGTGTTTTCCTAGTAGTATCGATAAATTTTTTATTTAGTATTCTGCATGTTGAATTGAAACCGCAATTTACAGCTGTAAATGAAGAGGTAGGAGTTTATTTTGGATATGATGGAAATACTGTTTCCGATAAGTATAAACATTCCGAAATGGTTCAAGTGTTTTCTCTGGAAGGAAGTATAGGAGGAAATAGACTATATGTAAAATGGTTCTTCACTTCCACTCAGGGTTTTGGTTTGGGAAGTGCAGATAATGATTTCCAAAAATACTGGCATGAAGCAAATTACCGCATTATTAAACGTGAGTGGTATGATGTTTATTTGTATCATTCATTTTTCAGAAAAAATCATGATGTTGCATATGAAGTGGAATATACAGCATTGAATAGTAAATATCTGGTTGGAGTTGGTGTACGTACTAAACCTGAGTTCAGTATGGCTAATATCAACTTTACAGATTTTTCTATCGGTGGAGCTTATGGTATAATTTATATGGGTGGAGGAAATTATAAGAATGAAGTCTGGATACCTGCCAGCAATCCCTATTCACCATATAGCGGTTCCTGGAAATTTGAAGCTTCAGAATCTTTTGGTATTGTTTTTTTTATGGATATGGGACTGATCTGGAGCCCCAATTGGGGTTATGCAGCCACCAAATTGAAAGTAGGAGGATTTTTGTCGGGAAGTTCGGAAACTAACGGTTACAGTAATGATGGCGAAATGGTTAACGGAACGATATCTTTTCAGTCGGCTGCCGGGTTGAAATTAACCAAGAACATCGATATCGGAACTGAGTTTATAATTGCAGATGAAAACTGTCGCAATGAAAGTGATGATCAGGATGGATCACATTTTACCAGTACGATATTTAATTTGTTCATCAATCTTAATTATAGATTTTAAAAATGAAGTTTAATAATAAATTATCAGTTTCAAAGTTATATAAAAACAAGCACGTTCTATTACTATTTGCATTCATTATTACATTAGTCGTGTATCTTTTCAGCAGCAGCTCATTTTTGCAGGAAACCGAACTGAAGCTTCTGGATTATCGTTTTCGCATGGATCCCCGCCCGCAAGCTGCCGACAGCAATGTGGTGATGATCAGCATTGATGATTCCAGTTTGGATTTCTTCAGTTCAAATGGTATCAGCTGGCCCTGGCCGAGATCTTTCTACGGTCATATGTTAGATTACCTGTATCAGGCAAAAGCGGTGATTTTCGATATGCAATTTTATGAACCGGATATCGATCGAGAAGAAACCTATGCCGAAGAAACAGACGGGCAATTTGCAGATGCTATCAGTAGAAATCAGAATGTTTTTCTGGGTTGTCAATTGCTGCCGGATTCCTGCTATTTTTCATCAGATATTTACGATTTTTCACTTCCAGTAAAAATGTATAATGAATATCCTTTTCAAACAAATTTTTGTGGCGTTAGAACTCCAATTCCGGCTTTATTGAATTCTACAAAGGCTATCGGAATTATAAATTCTCAACCCGATCGTGACGGCGTGATAAGACGTTCAAAACTAATTTATAGACTGCAGGATCATCTCTTTCCGCAAATGTCTTTTTCTGTTTGGAAGGAATTGATCTATCCAGATTCAGAAGTTACGATAAAAGATAAAAAGATCATATTTCAAAACCATCAAATACCATTTGATAAGAACGGTGATTATCTAATAAACTGGTATGGAATCAAAAATAAAAAAAGACCATTCAAATCATATCCTTTCAGGGCTATAATAGCTTCCGCTTCTGCCTGGTTGCAGGGAAATGAGCCAATACTTGATCCCAACCTTTTCAAGGGTAAATATGTAATAATCGGAGCTACAGCCGCCGGTCTTCTGGATCTAAAAACCAATCCATATGAAAAAGTGATGCCGGGCATGGAAATCTGGGCGACTCAATTTAGTAATTTTATCAATCAGGATTTCATACAACGACTTCCTGATGGGATAAACTTTTTATATACTTTTATCATTATATTTACAGTCTTTTTTGTTATTACAAATCTGATTCCTCAGAAAGCTAATTTCATTTCTTTTTCTCTCTTAATTTTCACGTTTCTACTGAATCTCTTTTTATGGAGAACTGACCGGATTCTGATGAATTTATTGATGCCGGTGATTGGCTTTTTAATTTCTTATCTGATCATAAATACCGTAAGCTATCTATTGGAAGGAAAATCAAAAAGAGCGATCAGAAAATTGTTTTCGCGCTATTTACACGAAGATGTCATCAAAAAACTGGAAGAAGATCCCGATCAAATTCATCTGGGTGGGGAAGAGATCGATGCCACAGTTATTTACACTGATATTTATGATTTTACTACGATCTCAGAAGATAAATTACCGTCGGAATTGGTGGCCGACCTAAACATGTATTTCGAGAAATTGATAGAATTCGTGTTTGATCACGAAGGGCTGCTGGATAAATATACGGGTGACGGAATCATGGTTTTATTTGGTGCACCGATTTCCAGAAAAGATCATGCCTTACTTGCCTGTAGAGCGGCAAATGCTCATCGACTGTATCGAGATGAACTGAAGAAAAAGACTGAGCTTACTCCAACGGAACAGTTCCATCTGGGCACTAGAACAGGTATAAATTCAGGAAGATTTGTGGCAGGAAATATCGGTGGTGAAAAACGCATGGATTATACAGCTATCGGCGATACTGTCAATCTGGCTGCTCGTTTGGAAGGCGTGAATAAGATCTACCAGACCAATATTATCATCAGCGAAAACACATACAAACATATACAAGATGAATTTCTGTGCCGGGAACTGGATTCTCTGAAGGTGAAAGGAAGAAATCAGCCGACGAGGATCTATGAATTGATCTGCAGCTATGATGAGATGACTTCCAAACAGAAACCGGAATGGATTCAAAAGTATGAAGAAGCTCTGAATTTATATCGAAAAGGTGATTGGCAATCTGCCGGAGATATTTTTGAAGAACTCTGTGACCATCCTGTAAAAGATAAACCTTCGGAAGTTTTGTTGACACGATGTAAGTATCTGCTGGAATTTCCACCGGAAAATTGGGATGGGGTGATGAAATTGGAAGTTAAATAATTCCATTTTATATTGGAGGAGTAATGAAGCACAGATTTTTATCATTCTTTTTATTTATTGTGTTCGTTCTGTTTGCCGCAAATTCTGCGGTAGTAAAACGTGATCGGGCAATATTTCGCACAGGGCCGGGTTCATTTTATGAAGTAGAAGCAGAACTTGCCAAAGGAGCAAATTTTGAAATTCTGGAAGAAGAAAAAGGTTGGTATCGTATCGAATTAGCCAGCAGCAGCGGTTATGTATCGACGAAAGTAACGCAGGAACAGAAAACTTCTGATGATATTTTCGGTAAAATGGGAACTCAGCAAACCGATCTCAAAATCTCAAAATACGGCATGAGCGCAGGTGTAAAAGGTTTTGCAGAAAGATTTACACAAAGTTTCAAAGGTTCAGCAAATTTCTTCCAGATTTATGCTGATTATAAACTTGATGCAAAAGCCTTCAAAAATTTCTGGAAAGAAACTTATAGAGATTTCAAACTTAAAAAGAATCAGAAGAATATTGCCATTCCTCCAGCACGATTCAAAGATTATTTTTCCCAATCGGAAGAGGGATTGGGAATTGGGATTGCCTCACAAATTGCTGCAATGGGATTATATCAAAATCCTGAACTGGTAGAATATATAAATCAAGTTGGAAATGTTGTGGTCGAAGCAACAGATGTTTATGATATTGGCTTCAAATTCTTCATTCTGGATACAGAGAAAGTTAACGGTTATGCCTGTCCGGGAGGAATCGTTTTCGTCACAAAAGGCATGCTGAAAATGATACGAACAGAAGCAGAACTTGCTACAGTTTTAGCTCACGAAATTGCTCATGTCGCCCGTCATCATGGAATGCTGGAAATGGCAGAACGGCAGAATCAGATAAAGGCTGAGGATGCTTTTGCGGAATTGGAAATGGAAATGGACGATTTCGGGATAAAGCAGGATGAAGAAATGAAATCTGTGGAAGAAGAAATGGAACAGTTATCCTTCGAAATCTTTGAAACTTTGGTAAATGGAAGACTTGAACAATATGAACAGGAAGCTGATCAATTGGCAATCATTTTTGCTTCTCGAGCCGGTTATAATGGCAGAGAATTACTGACGCTTTTAAATAGATTAAAAACCAGCAGCAGCCAAACCACGAATGAGCATTATACTCAAAAACAAATAATTGATCGCATTGGAATGATAAAAAATTATCTCAATTCGATCCAACTTTCCTCTAACTTGTTCAGCAATCAAAACAGATGGCAGAAAAGAAGCGGGATGTGATCTTATTTGAGAAGCATGAATTTTCTGGTTTGGTTAATCTTGCCAGATCTTAATTGATAAAAGTAAACACCTGATGCAACAGGTTTGTCGTTGTCATCTTTTTCATTCCAAATAACGGAATAATTTCCATTATTATCATCCTGAGTCCCGAGATTTTGCTCGGGAAAGGATTTTACTTTCTGTCCTTTAATATTAAAGATAGCCCATGACTTCAGTCGTGGGAATGAAATATAAAAACGAGAACGATGAACTACTGGCTTATTACCTAACTTGATGCATGCGACAAGCTTCTTATCCTAAACTGAAAGACTTGAGACAAATTAAATTTTCTTGTTCGAAAAGTGAAGGAGATGAATGAGGAAACTTTTCCGAAAGCTAACAATCGGACTAGCGAAAGAAGTGTTCGGAAAATTTGAATTACTCAAATAAAAAAAAAATAAAAAAAGTTTTTGACAAAAAATCAGAAAGAAATTTTTGTGCAGACCGAACGGTCGGTCTTACAAAAATCGACCTTGAGAAAAGGAGGAAAGATGGAGCCGAAAAAGAAGATTCTGAAGTCGGCAATGAAGATCTTTTTGATGAAAGGTTATGATGCAACTTCCATGAGTGATGTAGTGGCGGAAACACAAACTTCCAAAGGTGGAATTTATCATCATTTCAAGAATAAACAGGAACTTTTCGTACAATGCATCGATTTTCTATTTGATGAATTTGAAAAGTGGGAAATAGAGATTTATAACACATCTACAGATGTGAAAGATATTCTAAGAAAATATTTTAACTCTCTGGCTTATATTCATGAGTTTGTGAGTGGAATAACGAATTCCAAAGACGTTTTGGTGGATAATTTCTACAGGCTCATGATGGAAGCTTTCACTAAATTTCCCGAGATCAAAAAGAAGCATGCGGAAACTCATGCCCAAGGAATGGAATTTCTGGCCGGGCTTTTGCAGCAAGCTCAAGAGCAGGGAAGAATAAAACAGGATCTGGATTGCAAAACACTTGGCTTCATGATGAATGCTTTGGCAGAAGGAACTGTGCTTTATCATATATTAAATGAGAAGATCGATCTGCAGGAAATGGGACAGAAGCTGTTTGAAACAATTTGGAATGGAATCTCAACAGAGGAAAATTAAAAAGAATAAAGAGGTAAATTATGAGGAGAAAATTAATTTTATTGATCATGCTGATGCCGCTGATCTTGCTGCAGGCAATTTCACTGGAAGATAGCATTGAGATCGCCAGAGAGAATAACAAAGATCTTCTGGCACAGAAAAGTGGAGTGGAATCTGCAAACTGGGCAAAGAAAAATGCTTTCACAAACTTTCTACCCAAGATTTCATTCAATTCCACAGCTGTTCGCATCGATGATGAAACTTATGATGAGATGAATGAACCGATTACCATTCCCGGGTTGGGTTCGTTTTCAATTTATTCTGTATACAAAACTACCTACACAAACGACATCACTGTTCAGCAGCCGATCTTCAACGGAGGAAAAGTAATCCTGGGTTATCAAATGGCAAAGCTGACTCAGAAGCAGGCAGAACTGGCTTTATTGAATAAAGAAAAAGATACTGATCTCGCTGTCGCAACTTCCTATTTTGGATTGTTGAAATTGAACGATCTGAAAACGCTTTCTCAAAAAAGTTTGAATTCCACACTTTCCCACCTGGAAACGGTGCTGAAAAAATATGATGTGGGAACTGCCAAGAAATCTGATGTTCTGCAGTGGCAGGTGAAGATGAAAAATGATGAAACTTCCATCACCGAAATCGTAAACAGCATCAGTGAATTGACTGGATTCTGGAACAATCTGCTGGGAATGGATGGTGATCTTCCAAATCCAATTGAAGTGGAAAAATTTGATTCCGAGATCGATCGTTTTGCCGGAATGAACGATACTGAGATCGAGCAGGAAATCGCTGACTTCCTGCAAAAAGTGAAAACATCAAGCCCGACAATTGCAACAATGAGCATTGCCAGAAAAATGATGCAGAAAAATTACTGTATGGCCAAAGGAAGCTTTCTGCCGTCCTTGAATCTGCAGTATTCATATCAGTTTGAAAGCGATGATAAATTTGATTTTGATGGTGATGATAATTGGAATCTGGCAGCTGTATTTTCAGTTCCTATTTTTCATAGCGGAACCAATTACACCAATATGAAAAAAGCAAAATATGAACTGAAGAAGACTGAATATGAAATGGATTGGGCGCAGGAAAATTATCTGGTTTCTGCCGAGAACGTGCTGCGAAAATTAGTAACTAAAGCCAAGCTGGTTCAAAATAATAAAATTGCTTTGGATTATGCTAAGGAAAATCATCAGATCATCAACGATCTGTTTAATCAGGGTTTAGTTACAAATTCAGAAGTTCTGGATGCAGAAGCAATGTTGTTCGGCAGTGAGATGAATCTGGTAGCTGCATACTACGATTTTATTTTAGCAAAATACGAAATTAAAAAATATACTAATGAGGGATCGAAATGATCACCTTGGATTATACTGGAGGAAAAATGTTAAAAAGATTTTTGATAATTGGAATTCTGACGATTTTGGTTTTATCTGCCTGTCAGGAAAAAACTGAAACTGTAGAAGTAGAAGAATTTGTGGGAAAAAGAGAAGTGAAAGTGGAAATGGCAACTCAAGCTGATATTTCCAGTTACATTGAATTCAGCGGGAAATTGATAGCTGATGAAACAGTAAATATTTCGCCATCATTATCGGCAAAAATCCAGAGAGTGCTGGTAGATGAAGGAAGACTTGTGAATAAAGGTGATCTGCTGGCAAAACTGGATGATACGCAACTGAAACAAGCCAAAACTCAGTTTGCCAAGGCAGAAAAAAATTACAAAAGAATGCAGGAACTCAAGAAAACCGGAGCCATCGACGGTGCTACTTATGATGAGGTGGAAACTGCCTATAAAATGGCAAAAACCAATCTGGAATTCATGGCCGAAAATACAAATATCGAAGCTCCCATGAATGGAATCATCACAAACGTTTATAAGAAAACAGACGAAAATTACGATGCCATGATGGATCCATTTTTCATCAGGATGGTCAAATTGGATCAACTGAAAGCAAATATCCAGGTTTCCGATGCTGATATAAATTCTGTGAAAATGGGGCAGAAAGCAGTGTTGAATGTAAATAATTGTGCAGAGGATTTCTGGGGGAAAGTAACTTTTATTTCTCCCGAAGCAGATATGATGTCCGGAACTTTTCTGGTGGAGATCACAGTTGCCAACAAAGCTGATCTTTTACGTAATAATCAATTCGCCAGAGTAAAACTTCTCACCGAAACATCGTATGATACTGTAATCATTCCTCAGCTGGCAGTATTGGAAGGCAAAATTGTATTCACAATCTCCAATGACAAAGCAGTGAAAAATGTAGTGGAACTGGGCATTGAAAACGAATATCAGATTGAAGTTATTTCCGGAGTGGAAGCCGGAGATAAAGTTGTAACAGTAGGAAATATCGGTCTTTCAAACGGTGATCTGGTAGAGATCATAAAATAAATGGAAACAGGAAGAGAGATGAAAATAAATAAATTCCTTATTGCTCCCCTTTGGAAGGGGAGATGTTCTGTATTTCTTGCGAAGTATTCAGTTGCAGGACAGAGGGGTTTATACAATTTTTGTATTGCTTTCTCGTGAAAAATAAAGGATTAAATTATGAAATTAGCAGAATTTTCAGTAAATAAACGAGTAACGATTTTTATTATCACGATCTTGATAATAATTTTGGGCGGAATTTCACTTTCCCGTTTGGGATTGGAAATGTTTCCCGATATGGATTATCCTGTAATTTCCATCGTTACCATCTACGATGGAGCTTCTCCGCAGGATATTGAAGAAACAGTGACCGAGCCGATCGAAACATCGATTGCTACAGTAAAGAATATAAAAACGATAACATCAGAAAGTTTGGAAAATGCTTCGCTGGTAATGGTGGAATTCAATTGGGGAACCAATCTGGATTTTGCTGCACAAGATCTGCGGGATGCGATCGAGCAGATCTCCGATTATCTTCCTGCTACAGTTTCCAGACCGTTGGTTATGAAATTCAACTTAGCCGATATGCCGATCCTGATGTACGGCGTGACCGGAGCAGAAAATACTTATGAATTACGTCAGCTTCTGGAAGATGAAGTTGCTACCAAGTTGAAACATCTGGATGGTGTAGCTTCTGTTATTGTCTATGGTGGAGATGAATTGGAAAAACAGATCATCGTAGACAAGGAAAAATTGGAACAGTACAAAATATCTATCGATGAAATTGTTCAGATCGTGGCGGCAGGAAATCTGAATATGACGGCAGGACACATTCAAAAAAGAAAGGATGAATATCTGCTGCGAACAATGGCGCAATACAAATCCATCGAAGAGATCGAGAATCTGCCTGTAAAATTTACCGAAACAGGAAAAGTCATCTATCTGAAAGATGTAGCAAAAGTTCAGGATGGCTTCAAAGAGAAACGGCATATTTCCCGCACGAATAAACTGCCAACTGTCATGTTCATGGTTTCCAAAGAATCCGGCGCTAATACTCTCACCGTTACAGACGTTGTGAAAAAGGAACTTGCAGCAATAGAGAAAGATTTTTCCAACAACCTTAAATTCCATATGGTTATGGATATGGGGATGCCAATCGAAAGAGTTACTTCGGGAGCGCTTGCCAATTTGATCATCGGAGGTGTCCTGGCTATCGGCATCATGTTCCTGTTCCTGCGAAACTGGCGACCAACTCTGGCAATATCGCTGGCAATTCCAATTTCTGTAGTAGCCACTTTTATCCCGATCTATCTGGCAAAATTCACGTTGAATATCATGACTTTGGGAGGTCTTGCTTTAGGAGTGGGAATGCTGGTAGATAATTCCATTGTAGTAATCGAGAACATTTACCGGCACCTGGAAATGGGAAAAACAAAATTCCAATCTGCCAAAATAGGTGCCAGCCAGGTGGCAATGGCTATCACCGCATCCACGCTTACCACGATTGCTGTTTTCTTCCCAATGATCTTTGCCGAAGGAATGACTGGTATTTTGGTGCGTGGATTAGCTCTTACAGTCGCTTTTTCCCTGGCTGCTTCGCTTTTCGTGTCTCTCACCATTGTTCCGGTAATCGCGTCAGTCATTTTCCGAAAAGCCAAAGACAGACCGAAAATTAATAAATCGGAGCAATTTTTTGAAGGCATCAAGAACCGCTATGTAAAAATTCTGGAATGGGTTCTGGATAATCGCGGTAAAACGATTTTGATGGTGATAGCTCTGTTTGTTCTGGCTCTCATGATTCCAGTTTTGGGAATTATCGGTACAGAATTCATGCCTTCCAGTGATATGCCTTTTATGGTGCTGAACGTGAAAATGCCTTCCGGAACTCCACTGGAAGAAACAAATCAGGTTATCAGTCAGGTTGAAGATGTATTTATGAATACTGCAGGCGTGATGAATACAATGATCTTGATCGGTCCGATGAGTGAAGGATCGGCAATGGCAGACCCCACCAATCCGCAGGATGTAAATGAAGCTCAGATTTTCGTAAGATTATTCTTGGCGGAAGAACGCCAGCTTTCCACAGAACAGATTCAAGAATTAGTCAGATCTCAGCTGCCGGAGGTAGCAGGTGCAGAATTCACATTTATGAGTTCGGAAGAGATGATGGGACAAGGTCAGTCGCTGCCGATCGAAATCAATATCTATGGGAAGGATCTGGTTCAGCTCAAACAAATTGCTGCTCAAATGGAAAAGCGGATGGCAAGTGTGGAATTTGTAACCGACATCAATAACAGTATGAAAAAAGGCAAACCGGAGTATCATATCATCATCGATAAAGACAAGGCTTTCCATTATGGTCTTACTTCTGCTCAAGTGGCTTCGGCTATTAAAACAGCTTCCTGGGGAACGATCTGCGGCATCTTTCGTGAGGCTGGAGAAGAGATCGATATTCTGGTGAGGATGGAAGAAGAAAAGCGCAACAGCTTCGAAGATATCATGCATCTTTCCATCGTTTCTCCCATGGGTTTTTCTGTTCCGCTGAATCAAATTGCTCATCTGCAGTCGGCAGAAGGTCCGGCAAAAATTAGCCACGAAAAACAGACAAGAAAAGTAATGCTGTCTGCCAGTGTGACCGGAACAAATGATATCGGTTCTGTGGTAGAGAATATCCAAACCAGAGTAGCTGATATCATTGATGGCATGCCGCCAGGTTATTACATCGATTTTGGCGGAGCTTACAAAGATATGCAGGAGGCTTTCGTAACACTCGCAGGTGCGCTTTTGCTGGCAATAATTCTGGTTTATAGTGTGATGGCATCTCAATTCGAAAGTTTGCGTCAGCCATTTATTGTAATGTTTACCATGCCGCTTGCTCTGATCGGTGTGATGGCTATTTTAGGCTTAACAGGTACGACCTTATCTGTTATCAGTTTTGTTGGTGCGATCATTCTGGCTGGAATTGTGGTGAATAACGGGATTGTTCTGATCGACCACATGAACCAGCTGCGAATGGAAGGCATGGAAATGCGACAGGCAATTCTGCAGGCAGGAAGAGACAGGATTCGTCCGGTACTTATTACAGCTATTACAACAATGGGCGGAATGCTGCCGATGGCGATCAGCAGCGGTCAGGGTTCGGAAATGAAATCTCCCATGGCTCTCACCGTGATCGGTGGGCTTATCAGTGCAACTTTCCTCACGCTAATTGTAATTCCGGCTATTTATAGTTTGATTGCCAAGAAGGAATTGAAAGTGGAAGAATAAACTTAGGCTGCTGTCCCTCTCTTTGCGCAAAGAGAGAGAACATGAGAATAGCTGGAAGAAGATTTCCTTGCGAAGGTTTTGGGACTTCTTGCTTTTTGACCTTCGCAAGGTTTTATATTAAATTAGTAGCTGGTAAATTAGTCATTGGTGAATTAGTCATTGGTGAATTAGTCATTGGTAAATTAGTCATTGGTGAATTAGTCATTGGTGAACTAGTAACTGGTTAATTAATAATTAATCAGGATTTGATCTGAAAAGGGTCGAGTCCTGATCTTTTATCTATACAATTTACCGTTCCAGACAATAGATTTTACATAAATTGTTTCACAAGCTCCAGCACCTTCATCGGTTCGGATGGTGCTGGTTCGCCACACGTAAGGTCTTTTATGTTCGAATGAAACATCAACCAAAAAACCTTCGATGCGCAAAACATCATCTTTCTTTATCTTACCCATAACTTTTTTCAGGTTTTTGGTAGCTGGTATCAAATGGCAGTTGGCAGAATTATCTTTGATCTGAAGTTGCGGAATGGAATAACCGGGACCCCAGGAATAGCGGTAAAATCTTATGGTTTGTTTCACTTTAAGTCCTTCCAATGATTTCGGATCGCTCATTATTCCCCAGCCAAGAGCAAAATCCCAGGGAATCGTTTTAGCTTCGATACCTTTGTAATACTTCTTTTTATGCAGCAGCCTGGCATCGATTTGATAATTTGCTTTGGGAGTGAATTTGACTTTCTGATACAAATCATTGCTAAATTGCGGTTCGGAAGTATGCTGCTGGATCGGTTGATTCTGAGGTTGTAGAACTTCACGAAAATCATAAGTAGCTTCAGGAATGGAAAGAAAATAACTGATACTGAAATAAAGAACTGCAATTGCAGCGAAGACGGCAAGGATAACTTTCATTTCTAACCTCTCAATTTTAATCGACAAAAAATCTCAAATCTCAAATCTTAATTCGTAAATCTTCAATCACTTCATTTCATTCCCAGTTTTTTACTATTATTTAGAAGTTGAATCGCTTCTTTCAATCTGCGTTTTTTCGTTTCCTCTTTCTTTGCTGAATCAATCCAGCCAACGAAATTTCTTTGATGAGATGAAGCGAGATTTTCAAAGTATTCTTTGGCTCTTGTATGTTTGCTGATTTCTTCCAAAATATAATCTGGAATTTTCAATTTTCTGGTTTTGTTGGAGATCTTTTTTTTGAGTAATTTTCCCGGAAATTTCTTTTGGCCAATTTCCTGAACTCGATTTTCTTTTAACAGCTTCTTCATGCGTTTTATATTCAGATCCGACCAGTTCTCAAAGTTGGTTCTGGGTGTGAACTTACGAGCATATTTTTCATCATCAATGCGCTTGATAATACTGTCGATCCAACCCCAGCAGAGTGCTTCCTGAACGGAATCTTCGTAACTGATAGATTTTTTACCGGTGTGTTTTTTGTAAAAGATCAACCAGAGAATATTTTCTCTATCATGGTTGTCTTTCAACCATTTTCTCCAGTTTGCCAAGTCTTCAAAATGTTTAGATTTCTGCATAAAAAAACTCCTGCTTTCAATAATTCTAATAAGCAGGAGTTGTCAAAATATTTTCAACTTCGGAATGTGCGAAGCTCTTCCGAATGTTGAAAAGTGTAATGTCAACATTCCGATGATCTCAAAAAAGGAGAGAACAATCGGAAGTTTATTTCATCAGCAGCATTTTCCTGGAATCAGCTCTATCTCCCGATTTAAGAACATAATAATATACACCACTGGAAACAGGTTTGCCAAGGTTATCGGTTCCATTCCAAGTTATCGAGTTGATCGATTGATCGGTTGATGAGTTGATCGGGAAAGTTTTTACTTTCTGACCTTTTAGATTGTAAATTTCGATGGTTGCAAACGAGGACGTTTGCGTTACAGAAAAATAAATCGTTGTGGATGGATTGAAGGGATTTGGATAATTACCAAGCAGTTTTGAAGCAGATACTAATTCATTATCATTGGCTATTGGATTGTAGCTTAAAGTTACTGTATCGGATACTTCCGGATCGAGGGGAGTTAATGTCGGATCGAGTAGCATCAGTTTCAAATCATGAGAATCTTGCGGAAAATCACCAACTGCAACAGGATTCAGATCAGAATACATCTGAATCAAGTTATCATCGATATATAGCCCTACAAAACCATCTCCTCCAGCAGGGTCAAAATTTTCCACAACGAATTCCACCATGAAAGGTAATTCCTCGATCGTGGAATTATTTGCCGGTGAAGTGATTTCAATAGTTGGATCGGGTTGTGCTGCGGGAGTATAATAAAGTTCGATGTCATGAAAATTATTCGGTCCGGCAGAAATAACTTCGTAAGGATCGGGCCCTTTCACAAATTCTACATTTGTCCATGGTCCGCCCTGATTTGTATCGTCTTCAGAAAATTCAATATAAATTTTATAAGTGCCATCCGGAATCGATGCCAGCAGATTATCTGTGCAATCCCAGTTCAAATTGTGAGTCTGGTGAGAATTTAAAGTAGCTCCCGTTACAAGCGCATTTTGATAATTTCCGCCTGTCATATTATTCCATTTTACCAGGTCTTCGATCTCTTCCCAGGCACGTCGAACCAGAGTTCTTACAAAGTTGTCATTTTCATCTGTTACCCAGATGGCAAAAACGTGTTCAGGCTCATATTCTCCGCCATAAGATGACGTTCTGATCTGGAAATCTACAGCTCCTTCGGTTCTAGTTGTTGGAATTATTTGATTGTTTTGTTTTGCGAACAAATTTAAACAAAAAACAACGACAATAGTCAAGATCAGAAAACTATAGATTAATTTTATTCTTTTATTCATTTTATTACCTCCAATAATTCACCGACAAGAATTTGTATCTATATGTTTCACAGTCAATATATTTATGTATGTTAAATAAAATCCTATCTATTTTTTGCGAAGTGTGGGAGTAACCTTGCGAACGAATTCTTTTTCATCTTCTTCTTCATCTTCTTCTGCTTTATCTGATTCTTTCTGTTCAGATTCATTTGTTTCTGCCTGTTTTTCTTGTTCTGGTTTATCGGATTGTTTGTCAGCAATTTCCAAGTCAGTTTGAGGTTCGTCATCTTCAGTTTCATCTTCAAAAACTTCATCTTCAAAAACTTCATCTTCAAAAACTTCATCTTCAGGCGTTATAAGGTCTTCTGGTTCTTCCTCATCAATTTGTTCAAATTCTTCTTCTTTTTCTTCGGAAATATCGGTTAGTATCAGTTCATCTTCTTCATCCAGGTCATGTTCCAAATTTATCTCTTCACCTTTTTCTTCTTCAGGAAAGAAGACCTCATCATCCATTATTTTATCTTCTTCAATTTTATCGGGATCTTCGATATGTTCTTCTTTATCTTCAAAAAGATCATTTAGAGGAGCAATAAAATGTTCATCTTCATCATTTTCTTTATCTTCTTCGATTTCTCTGATTTCTTCCTCCTCTGGAATCTCAACAACCGTTTCTTCTTGGTCATCCGGGTTTTCAGCATCAGGATCTTTTGTAGTAAACACATCATCATCAACTAGTGGCAAAGCTGGACTGATTGTGTCCTCATCTTTTTCTTCTTCTATCTCAGAAGAATCTTCCGGTTTGACTGCTGTTTCAGTGATCGGAACAAATTTTCTGGCATAGCTATCGTCATCGATGCGTTTGATAAGAGTATGTTTCCAATTGAATTCTTTGGCAGTTTCTAAAGTTTCCTTCATTTCCATAACAGGCTTTTCTGTGTGTGGTCGATAGAATTGCAGCCATACTACATGACTGATCGTGGAATGTTTTTCCAACCACGCTTTCCATTCTTGTTGAGTCTTAAAATATTGAATATTTCTGATCTTACCTCTATCTTTACTTGCCATTTATCCTCCCGTATCAAATGACTGACGTAATAATAAACCTGAGATTATTTTGTGAAGAAAAAAGTTTCTGATACCATTTTGGTAATAAAAAAACCGCTGCAAAATGAGCGGTTTTTTTTAATCTTACATTAACTCTATTTTATTTCCATTTGTCTTCAAGTTCTTCAATCAGTTCAGCATATTTTGCTTCGATTTCTCGAACATTTAACATCATTTTCTTTAGACTGCTCACTTGCTGCATTTTTTCCAGCCATTCGCATTCGACATTAGGGAAATCTCGGTAAGTGTACCTCAGTCCAAAATCACTTTTGGGAGATCTGTATTTAAGATTCATAAGTGGTGCAATTCGGTTTAGAAGCTGATTGTAGATAACATAGGCATCGACTTTGTTTTCTCGCAAAATCTGTTTTTTTACGTCCAAGACAAGCAGCCAGTAAGAATTTTTTATCATCTTATAAAGCCTTTTACCTTTTGCCTTCACCTGTTCAACTGGTGTAGGAGTAGGATCGAAAAGCTTTTTCTTATCGAACCAGACAATAGAATTTCCATGCCTGTCGGATTCCATGAAGCGATTACCGGAAGACAATTTTTCTAGGAGCAGATCCACATAGAAAAATTCGGGAGTATTTTCCAAAAGATAGAAGCATTGTGAGTGTCCGTGCCAGGATGGTTCCGGCATGCGAAATTTAGTTTTTATTCCATAGTGCTCATCCAGATATTTCTCGATCTTTTCAAAAGTTTCTTCCACTTTTTTGTCATCGCAGATCAAACCAAGATCGAAATCTGAATATTCATCTAAATATCCGGTAGCAGCTGATCCACCTTCCCAGGCACAAAAGATATGGTTATCTTTTTCCAGAAGGTTCTTAAATTTTACAATAAATTCTTCTCTAAAATTATCCATCATTTCTCCATTCAACTCATTTTTTTTAATCATTCCTGAAAGGAATTAAATTTCCAGTGAATATCTGTACTTTTTTCAATCCCTTCAGGATTGTAGATATTCTGGTCTGGCTGCCGCAGGTTTTACCTGAGGCTATCAAGGTTGAACTCTGGCGAGTTCTTGAAAACGAAATCATAGTAATCATTTTCTCCATTCAACTCATTTTTTTTAATCATTCCTGAAAGGAATTAAATTTCCAGTGAATATCTGTATTTTTTTCAATCCCTTTAGGATTGTAGATATTCTGGCCTGGCTGCCACAGGTTTCACCTGCGGCTATCAAGGTTGAACTCTGGCGAGTTCTTGAAAACGAAATCATAGTAATCATTTCTCTATTCAAGTCATTTTGTGTCATTCCTTTCTTAGAAGAATAACATTAAAAAATTACAAAATATTTTAAAAAACATAGCTTCTAACATTCCTGAAAGGAATGAATCTTAATAGCCGTAGATGAAATCTACGGTGAAAATAAAGCAAAAAAAACAATCCTGAAAGGATTGAATAATTATGGTTATAAATATCTTTCATTGTAAGTTATCCCTGCTTCAAGATACAACCCTTTTAACTCTTCCAGATATGAAACAAATTTATGATGTTCTTCTTGATTTATGATGTATTTTACTATCCTGGATTTATCTGAATTTGAATAAGTGAAAGCCGAATACCCTTCTTGCCAGTTTGTGAAAAAAGGAAATAACTTTTGATCTTTAATAAAGCCAGAAGAACTAACTTTGATATCCTTTATCAAATTCGAAAGTGAAATTGTTGGATGTAAACTTGTTAATATGTGAATATGATCTTCCACACCTCCAATTCTGAATAAATGACACTTTTTGTTCTTGATAACGCCAGCAATATATTTGAAAAGTTGATCACGATGTTCCTGTTCTAAGCATCTGCAACGATTTTTTGTAGCAAAAACGATATGATAAATAATTTGAGTATAAGGCATTACAATTCCAGTGCAAAATTCAATCCCTTCAGGATTGTAGATATTCTGGCCTGGTTGCCGCAGGTTTCACCTGCGGCTATTAAGGTTGAACTCTGGCGAGTTCTTGAAAAAACCATTCCCAGTCATTTCATTGTCTAAAATCAGTTTGCTAATTTTCATATCAGAATAAATAAAATTCATATAACATCTTATTTCGTTCCTAAAATAAAAAGGGACGCTGCAGGAGCGAAACCGTTCTCCAAAATATAACTTCTTATCTCCTCACCTTCTTTTCTTAAAATGTCAAAATTTTCTTTGTTATCCAATTTTCTTAAACCGGCATCGATAAGTTTGGCTCTTTCATTTACCATTTCGGGATCTTTTGGTTCTGGTACAGGAAACGCATAATCCAGAATTTTGATCTTTTTCAGATCAAGTTCTGATATCATGTCTTTGATCTTCTGACGGGGAAAAGTAGGATCGTGTTTCTGTCCAAAAACTGTATCGATCTTGGCAAACCAGTGATGAATTTTGACGTGAGACATTTGCGCCTTATTCTGATTATCACAATACATCTCATGGATTACGAAATTTCCGTTCTTTTTTAAAACTCGTATCATCTCTTCTAAAACTTTTTCCATATTTTCCAGGTGATGCAGAGAATTGGAAAGGCAAACTGTATCAAAACTTTCATCTTCGAAAGGTAATTCTTTGGCATTTCCCCACACAAAAGTGATCTTATCGTTCGGATATGTCTGCTGGATCAATTTTTCTGAATTTGCCATAATATCGATGGCAGTGATCTTTTTATAACTTTTGAAGTGTTTGATGAATTGGATGAATTCTCCTCGCCCACTGGCTACATCCAACACATTTCCACCATCTATTTTCTGTAATATTCTTTCAAGTTCCAGCACATTCAACTCCGTTTATTCTCAAGTCTCAATATTTCTACCATTTTCCCAGGATCAGATCAGAATTTAGCAGGTTAATTTCCTCCTGTTTTTTTAGAAGTTGATAATATTTCTGGATCTTTGCCAGTTGCGTATTCTGATATTCCAATTTTTTATCATCCAATTCCAAAAGACTTATCATTCCCAGCTTGAACTGTTCCTGTGCCATGTTCAGGTTTTCTTCGGCCAGAGCCAGCTTTTCTTCATAAAGATCATAGGATTTTTGTAAAGTTGAGAAATCATTCTGCAGATTTTCGGATTGGATAGTATAATTATCTCGCGTTGTTTGATAATTCAAAGTAAGAAGTTTATTATATCTTTTCTGAATTTTGTAAGATTCGTATTTATCAAGCAATCCAAAGATATTCCAAGTTGCAGAAAGGTAAAGTGAGTTATCTGTTCTTGAATAACTTGAAAAATCATAAACATCATTTGGATCATCATGTCCAAATGAATATCCGATAGAAATACTGGGAAAGAAGTTCAACATAGATTTAAAGGAATTTGCTTTATTGATGTTGATGCTTTTTTCCTGCTGCATAAGAATGTTATTTTTTGTGAATTCCATCTCCTTATTCTTGATCTCGATCTCAGGTGAAACTAAACCATAACCTGCATCATCGATATTAAGATAAGAGAACAGGTCTTTTCTTGCTTTGGAAAGTGTGTTATTTGCTTCATTCACAGCAATTTCATAATCAATCAGTGATACTTCACTCTGTTTTAACTCAAGTAGTGATTTGTCTCCAGCATCGTATTGAACCTGAATTTGCTGATGAATTTTATTTTGCAATTGTAAATTCTTTTCCTGTATTTCCAAAGTTTCCTGAGCTTCTAATACACCTAAATAACTGGAAAATATGTAATAAGCTATTTGTTTCTTAGATTCATTGAATGATAAATCTGCGATTTTCATGTTTTCTATGGAAGTGTAAATATTAAAAAATGTTGGATCATTCAAAAAGAATGTTTTGGATGCTGATAATGATGCTGCATCATTCCACTCGGGATCGGCTGCATCAAAATAATAGCTGTTTCCATAGTTCAGGTTTAAAGATGGCAGTAAGCCATAGTAACTGCTTCGCAGATAACTTTGATTGTCTTTCAAGTTGCTTTTTGCTTCCTGAATATCATAAGATTTTTCCAGTCCGATCTCGATCAATTCTTCCAAGGCATATTCCTGGGCAAAGCAGATTGTAACTGCTATCGTGATTATGATTATCGAAATTAGCTTCTTCATTATTACTCCTTTTTCTTGTATATTTTTTCCAGAATCAAATTTCTGATTTATTTTGCAACAGTTTTCTTTTTATAAACAAAACTATTTTGCGACTGATTTTTTTCGGAACATTACTGGAATTTTATCCTTATCGGGAGCGCCAATTTGAATCAGTTCCCAATTTTTGTCATAATCTTCGATAGCATGTTTCAGAACTGTTACTTTTTCTTCTGATGTTGGCTCTGTTCCTTCCCAATGAATGATCTCAACTCTATACTTCAGAGTTTTTTTTCTTACCATTAATTCTTACATCGATCTCCAGATTTTGTTCTGCTTCCAGAGTTGGAATAGACAAAACTACTTCTCTCATTTCAGCCTCCTAATTTCCCCATATTTTTTATTTACTCTTCCTTATTTTCCAAGCTTGAAAAGGCTTCTTTCAAATTTTCTTCCTGCTTAGCACTTTCAAGGAGATTTACTCTGAAAGTCTTAACTGCAAGAATTCTTGGAAGAAGGCTTTTCAGAGTTGATTTCATCTCGTTTCTCTCATCTCTCATTCGCAAACAGGATGTTTGCGTTACTCATATTTAAGTGCCTTTATCGGATTTGCATTCGCAGCTCTAAAGGTTTGATAACTCACCGTTAAGATGCTGATGATGAGTGCTAAAATACCTGATGCAGCAAACAACCAGATTTGAATTCCTGTATTATAAGCAAACATTTCCAGGAATTTTTTAACAGCAAAATAGGCAATTGGCCAGGCAAAAATATTGGCCAGCAGCACCCATTTGGAAAAGCCCTGAGTGAGCAGGAAAACTATTTTGGCAGCCGATGAACCCAGAACCTTTCTGATTCCTATCTCTTTTGTACGCTGTTCGGTCATAAAGGAAGCCAAACCAAAAAGACCAAGACAGGAAATGAAAATTGCCAGCATTGCAAAATATTTTATGATCGATCCAATTTCATAATATTCTCTGTAATATTGCGCAATTTCCTCATCGAAAAATGAGTAATCGCATTCATAATTAGGTGCAAATTGTTTAAATGTATCTTTTATATATTCTATAGATTCGGGTACATTTCGAGGATTGATTTTTACGAATACTTTGCTCCACCACCATTTCATTGTTGTAATCATGATGGGACCGATATCATTATCCAATGTTTTGAAATGATAATCTTTCACAACCCCGATAATTTCACCGGCAGAGGATTCATCATACATATAAAATCTTTTGCCGATGGGATTTTCCAACTGCATCATTTTTACAGCTGCTTCATTCACAATATATGGAACAGGCTCACCTTGTTGATGATCTTTTGAGAAATTCTCACCTTCGATTAATTTCATATCAAATACTTTTAAAAAATCTTTTTCTACCAGAAAGAAATTGAAAAGAATTTTTTCATCATCTGCTTTGCCTTCCCATTCTGCTGGATTAACATTGCCGACTCGAGCTGGAGAAGAGGATGAAGATGTTACACCGAGGATGTTTGAATTTTTCAAAAGTTCCTCTTTGAACGAAGCAAAAGAATCATCCAGTTCTGTATTCATGGGAATGGAAATAATGAAGTCTTTATCAAATCCCAAATTTTTATTTTGAATGTATTTGAGT
This sequence comes from Candidatus Cloacimonadota bacterium, assembly GCA_021734245.1. Lineage (NCBI taxonomy): Bacteria > Pseudomonadati > Candidatus Cloacimonadota > Candidatus Cloacimonadota bacterium. The sequence goes on from JAIPJH010000027.1 coordinate 25,087, forward strand.
TGATTATAAACTGTTGCAGTACAAATAATAAGGGCTATCGAAATGGTAAATTGGATGACAACCAGAATTGTTCTGAATCTGTTTTTAGTTTTTGATCCGCTCCCGCTTTTTAATACTTTACTGGGAATAAAATGAGAAAGATAAAATGCAGGATAACTGCCCGAGATCAATCCCACAAGAAGTGTTATTACCAATAAGCTAACCAGAAAATTGATATTAGAAAAAGTAATATCGAGTTGTTTATGAGCCAGATCATTAAAACTCGGCAGGAACAATTCCACGATTACAAAAGCAACTATCATAGCAAAAATTGCAGTTAATATCGATTCTGTTATAAATTGTTTTATTAAACCCTTTCGATCTGCTCCTACAACTTTGCGGATGCCTACTTCCTTGGCTCTTTTAGCCGATTTGGCCGTAGATAGATTCATGAAATTTATGCAGGCGATAAGCAGTACAATTATTCCAATTGCCGCAAAGATGATGACGAAGATAAGGCTTTGCGGTTTATCCAGAGGATCGTAAAGATGAACTCTGGCAAGAGGTTGGATACGCACCAGATTTTTGTTATCCGGCTTGTTATCCACGATTGTATTTTCAATCTTCTTCTTAAAAGCTTCTACATCTGCGTTCTCGTAAAGCTGAATATAGCCTGAGCTTTCCCAACTCCAGCTGTTTATCCTTTCTTCACCCAGAATCGTAAACTGCATTATCAGATCAAATTGGATTGTAGAGTTTTCTGGCGGATTGGCAGCAATTCCTGTAACAGTGAAATCTGTCCTGTTATCATAACGGATCATCTTTCCCATCGGGTCTTCATCACCGAAATATTTTCTGGCTGTATCTTCTGTTAGGATGAGATTATGAATATCATCAAAAGCAGTTTGCAAATCACCGGCTACCAGATCAAAAGAAAACATTTCAAAAAGAGCTGGTTCGGTAAGCAACACATTATTTTCCGTAAAAGATCTATCACCGATTGCCATCATTCCACCGAAGTCTTTCAATCTCACGTGGTTTTTAATTTCCGGATAAAGTTCATGCATCAAAGGAGTTAACCGATAGGGAAGCGTTCTACTGCCGTAAGTTTTTCCATCATTCCAGATGCCTTCCTGAATAACACTGTAGACCTGATCTGAGTTTTCGTGGAATACGTTGTAGCTGAGTTCATTCTGTACCCAGAGCATAAGTAAGATGCACACAGCCATACCAATTGCTAATCCAAATATATTGATGAAAGTAAAGCCTTTGCTTCTACCAAAATTTCTGAAAGCGATTTTAAGATAATTTATGAACATTACTCTTCCTTATTTTCCAACCTTGAAAAGGTTTCTTTCAGATTTTCTTCCTGCTTAGCACTTTCAAGGAGATTTACTCTGAAAGTCTTAACTGCAAGAATTCTTGGAAGAAGGCTTTTCAGAGTTGATCTCATCTCGTTTCTCTCATCTCTCATCTCTCATCTCTCATTCGCAAACAGGATGTTTGCGTTACTCATATTTCAACGCATCCACCGGATTTGCCATGGCAGCTTTGTAAGCCAGAATTGAAAATGTTGTCAAAGCTAGAATTGCTGTGATCAGGCCGGAAAGAATGAAATAAACTGCCTTGATCTGAATACGGAAAGCAAAATTCTGCAACCAGTCGGTTATCCAGAAATAGCCAACAATCCAGGCCATAAAGGATGAAATACAAATTAATATTACAATTTCTTTATTGAACAAGTTAATTATTTCCAGTGGAGATGCTCCCAGCACTTTTCTTATACCGATCTCTTTGATACGCCTGTTTGCTTCAAAGGAAATTAATCCCAAAAGCCCAAGGCTGGAAACCAGGATTGCTAGCACACTGAAAATAGTAAAGATTGTACTAAATTGTTTATCTTTTTTATATTTCGCTGCTATAGTGTCATCCAGAAATCTGATATTGACTTTCTTCTCGCTGAACTCAGCACAAATTGTCTGGATGGTTTTTTTTGCAGTTTCTATATCATTCCCCTGAACTTTAACAGCCATATACCAGGACCAGCCGGAAAAATAGGTGAAAGCCATTGGTTTAACAGTATTGTGCAGGCTTTGGAAGGTGAAGTCTTTAACTACTCCGACGATATTTCTATCTGCAATCTTAATTGATAATGGATCAGATAGATTATGTTTCTTGGCAAAGGCTTCGTTTATTATGAATGATTCCTTGTCAGATTCCAGACCCGGATTGAAATTTCGACCTTCCATAAATTCTAGATCGAGCAATGGTATAAAATCTTCATCGCAGGGAACACTGAAGAAATGTGCATCTGAACCATCATCAAAAGTGCGACCCCATTCCATATAGAAATTTCCAGGCATTGAATGGACTATTGATGCTTGTTTTATTTCTGTATTTTCCAGAAGTTTTACTTTAAGGGCAGTATCATGTAATTTCATTTCGTAACTCATCCAGAAATATAAAATATGTTCCTTATCGTAACCAAGATTTTTATTCACCATAAATTTCATCTGAGAATAGATGATCAATGTTCCCAAAATGAGAGAAATAGTGATAATAAACTGGATGATCATCAATATTCGGCGGGATTGTAATCCGCTTTTTCCCTTGATCGTGGCTTTTTTAAGTACGAAAATTGTGTTAAATGACGACATGAAAAAGGCTGGATACATTCCTGTGAGAAATGTGATAAAAATTATTCCGGCAATTATGATAAGGATAATTGTATAGTTCATTACAGGATTGAAGATCAACTCTTTACCAATGATCTGATTGAAATAGGGTAGAAGCAATTCAATCAGCAGGAAAGCCAGCAGAAAGGATATCAGGGAAATCAGCAACGATTCGCCCAGAAATTGCTTGATCAGATCGCTTTTGCCAGCACCATTTACTTTGCGGATGCCAATTTCTGACGATCTCAGATTGGCTCTGGCTGTAGTCAAATTAATGAAATTAATAATAGCGATAACCAGGGTGAGTAATGCAGAGGTTGAGAAAAGCAGCAGATATTGCATATTACCATGATTGCAATGGTCATTTTTATTTAGATCTGTAAAGAAGTAGATGTCTTTTAAATGACGAAGATTGAAGGCAATTTCTGCTCTATCCGGTTCTATCTCTGCCATTATTCTGGTGAAAGTAGCGTTGAAAAGTTCAATTGTTTCCTGCGGATCTGTCTTATCTGATAACCTGACGAAAGTCTGGTAATTCCAATCACTCCAATTCTCAAAATAATCTTCCTTGTCGATCATAGTTTTACGATTTTTCCAGGTAGAAAGAACGTTAAATGTAATAATTGAATTTTCAGGATAATCCTGAAAAACACCAGCAATCGTGTAATCATAATTATCATTCGCTTTCACCTGTTTACCCACAGGATTGGAAGAACCATACAATTTATTGGCAGTGGATTCCGAAATGATAATCTGATATGGTTCTTCAAAAGCTGGATCGGCTTCACCGCTAATCATTTCAAGCGGAAATATATCTAAAAAATCTGATTCTGTATATAATACACCGCTTATTGTATGATCTTCATCATTTATATTAATATTCATACTTTGCCGATCTGTAGCTGCAACTGCCTCCAAACCGGGCATTTCCGATCTGATGATCGGGATTAACGGTGCCGGCGTGTGGAACCAGGTGCCCACTTCAATACGGTAAATATTTTTGTAATTCGGATTGAACTTATCTACGGAAAGTTCATTATAGGCATATAGACCTGCCATTATGGCAACTGCAATTCCCACCGCTAATCCTAATATGCTGATGAACGAGAAGAATTTATTTTTACTTATATTTCTTAATGCAATTTTGAAATAGTTCTTAAACATAAATATCACCTCAAATTATACTATCAAAATTCTTCTTTTTATCTCACTTCTCATCTTTCATCTTCCCATTTTCTAAATTTCACATCTTCACCAAATCCCACAATCACAAAGTCACAATGTCTCATCTCTCATCTCTCATTCGCAAACAGGATGTTTGCGTTACTCATATTTCAAAGCCTTCACCGGATTGGACAAAGCAGCTTTGATCGTTTGAGAAATTACTGTGATTAAAGCTAATAACAACGAAACTACAAAGGTGACAATAAAAACTGTAATATTGATATCTATGCGATAAGCGAAATTCATTAGTGCCTTCCTAAGTATAAAGTAAGCAACAGGAATTGCAATTATATTGGCAATGATGATCCAGCGTGTGAAATCTTTTGATAAATTGAAAATAATATTTGGTATGTCCGCTCCCAATACTTTACGAATTCCAATTTCACGGGTACGAAGTTCCGTGAGAAAAGCTGAAAGACCAAATAAACCCAGACAGGCGATGAAAATAGCAAGGCCGGTAAACAATTTCAGCACAGTGCTCATTTCCATCTCCGATTTGTACATGGCATCAAATCTTTCGTCAAAGAATTTGAATTCTATCCTCTTTTCAGGATTGAAATTTTGAACCGTTTCTTCCAGAAATTCTTTTGTTTTTGCTATATCATTTGAATTAACTCTTACTACTGTGTAATAGAGATAATCAGGCAGTTTCATCATCACCAATGGCTCAATAGGATTATGCAAAGATTTGAAATGAAAATCTTCAACCACTCCGATTATCTTTCCTTCCATTCCCCAAAGAGTAAATTTGGTTCCGATCGGATCTTCCAAACCCATTTTCTTGATTGCGGTCTCATTTAAAATAAAACCGAAATCTTCCGAGATTTCATTTTCCTGTGTAAAAGTATTTCCACTTGTCATTTTCATGTTGAAAGTATCGATAAAATCATTCTGAACCATTTCAAAATGTAGCAGGAAGCTCTCTTCTTCATTTCTTCCTTCCCAGTTGGCTCCAGATGTGGAATTTGCCATATTGTGAGGTAATGCTAAAGCACCGGTTATACTCTCAATTGCAGGATTTTTGAGAAGCTCCTGTTTGTAAGTTTCGTAAGATTCCATATCGTAAAATCTTGTGTAGAGAATCTGTTCTTTTTCAAATCCCAGTTTTTTGTTCTGCATATATTTTAATTGTTGGAATAAAATGATCGTACTTATAATAAGAATGATGGAAAGTGACCATTGTAAAACTACCAGAATTTTTCTGAAATTGCCGCCTTTTTGGCCTTTCAAACTTGAACCTTTTAAAACTGCCACAGGTTTGAATGATGATAACATAAAAGCAGGATAGATTCCTGCAATAATTCCCAATAGAGCTGTCATTCCTATAAGTAGAAGTGTAGATTCCAATCCAAAATTAGCGAATAAGCTGAGTTTTTTTGCAGTGAACAGATTGAAATACGGTAAAACAAATTCCACAATTACAAAGGCAAAAACAAGTGATATTGTTACCATCAAAATTGATTCACCCAGAAATTGGCTAATCAGGTGTTTTCTCTGAGAACCCAGCACTTTTCGCATGCCAACTTCTCGAGCGCGTTTGCTGTATCGAGCTGTAGTCAGGCTAATAAAATTTATACAGGAAATAATAATGATGAAAAGAGAAATGCATCCGAAAATTATGATATAACTGAAATCTCCCATTCCGGAAAAATCGGCTACAAATCCCGAAGAATGGAGATGAGTTTCTGTAAGCGGTTGCAGGTAAAGATCGGAAGCAGCTCCTTCGCTGTTTTCTTTGATAAAACCGGTAATTTTGTCATTCAATTCATCTGCATCTGCATTTTCATTGATCTCGATGTAAGTATGAAGTGAATTTCGCCCCCAGTCTTCCAGTGCTTCACCAAGTCTTTTATATTCTGCCATGGGCTGCAGGAAATGGAACTGTAAGTGAGAATTTCGAGGCACATCTTCGATAACAGCACTTACAGTTTTAGAATCTTCTCCCATTGTAATTAATTTTCCAATTGGATCGGTATCACCAAAGATCTTATCGGCAGCATATTTGGTGAGAACGACAGAGTTTATATCATTCAAAGGTTTTTGATCACCTTGAATAATGGGGAAAGTGAACATTTCCAGAAAATCCGGATCTACATACGCTCCTTTTATTTCCGGGAAAACTTGATCTTCCAATTTTATTTGAAATTTTGTAACGAAATCGAATCTGGTAGATCGTTTTACTTCGGGGAAGTTTTCTTTTAAAGCTGCTGCCAAAGGACCTGGAGTTACTGCTACTTCCATCGATTGAGAGGAATATTCCTGATGCTCCAAAACTCGGAAAATCCTGTCTTTGTTTTCGTGAAAAGTGTCGAAACTTAATTCATCTACAATCCATAGGGATAACAACATTGTGCAGCTGATACCGATTGCGAGACCTATGATGTTTATTGCTGAATATCCTTTTTGACGGATCAGATTTCTTAAAGCTATTTTAAGATAATTTTTGAACATTATTCTTCCTTATTTTCCAACCTTGAAAAGGCTTCTTTCAGATTTTCTTCCTGCTTAGCACTTTCAGGGTTATCTACTCTGAAAGTATTAACTGCAAGAATTCTTGGAAGAAAGCTTTTCAGAGTTGATCTCATCTCGTTTCTCTCATCTCTCATCTCTCATCTCTCATTCGCAAACAGGATGTTTGCGTTACTCATACTTCAACGCATCCACAGGATTTGCAATTGCAGCTTTATAAGCCTGGAAGATCACTGTGATCAAGGCGATCGAAACTGCCGAAATTCCTGAAATCAAAAAAATCAAAAAACTTATATTTACGTGATAAGCAAAATTCTGCAGCCAGTTTGTCAGGAAGAAATATGCCGGAATCCAGGCGATTAATGTAGCAATGATAACTAAAATTACAAATTCTCTGGAAAGGTAACCCAATATTTTAAAGATTGATGCGCCCAGGATTTTGCGGATTGCAATCTCTTTGGTGCGCTGTTCTGCCACAAATGATGCCAATCCAAATAAACCAAGGCAGGCGATGGTAATGGCCAGAAAAGTAAAATAGGAAATGATCTTACCCATATTCATTTCTGCTTTGTAAAGATTATCGTAGCTTTCATCCAGAAATTTCAGTTCAAAAGGAATTTCTAGAATATTTTCTTCCCAGGCATTTTTGATTTGCTGAATGCTCTTCTTAATGTTATCTGAATTCAATCTTACACAGAGATGCATATCATAAAGCGGAAAATAATGCATCACCAGCGGTTCAACTTCGGAATGCAGAGAGGCATAATGAAAATCTTTTACGATGCCGATGATCTTTCCTTCCTTGGGAACTTCCAGGTTGTATTCATAAAAGAAATCTTGTCCGACAGGATTTTCCAGATTCAGTGCTTTCACAGCTGCTTCATTCAGAATGAAAGCATGATCACGATCTGTGGTGTATTCTTGATCGAATCCTCTTCCCTCAATAATTGATAATCCCAGAGTTTCCTCGATATCTTCGTCTGCGCCCCAAACCCGCAAAGCCAGATGTCCTTCTTCACTCATGATGTAATTATTTTGTTTTCCTGCCATACTTGGCATTCTAGTTGTAAGATAGGGAACACGTTCACCTGGAATTGTAGAAGTAACCGAAGCTGCTACCACATCAGGAAGTTTATATAATTCTGCTTTGAAGACATCTTCTTTCCCTCGAGGCCGGGGAAGCACAATTACTTGCTCTTTATCAAATCCTAAGCTTTTATTTTGAATGTAAATCAATTGTTTATAAACAGTTAT
>JAIPJH010000028.1 GCA_021734245.1 Candidatus Cloacimonadota bacterium
GGATATTAACATTTGGGAACGTATCGGTTATAATTATCCCAGGTTGATAGATAATCCAGATCCCACATTACCTGTAACCTTATCAAGCTTTACAGGAAATATTATTGATGGTTTTCCAACTTTGAATTGGATAACCGAATCTGAATTGGAAAACCTGGGTTGGAATATCTATCGCAGCCAAGATGAAAATGGTATCGATAACAATAATGTACTAAAATTAAATGATGACCTAATTCCCGGCATGGGAACGGTGACTACACCAACTGAATACAATTATATCGATGAGCAGCCGATTTTGCAACCAGGAGTTCACTATTACTGGCTGGAAAGTGTAAGCTACAGTGGAGAGTTGGAAGTCTTTGGTCCGGTTTCAATAAATCTGAACAGTTCAAACATTACTCCAGGTGCTCCAGAAAAAAGCTTTGTAAATCAAAATCATCCAAATCCCTTCAATCCCACCACTACGATTCAATTCGGTATTGAAGAAGGAGAAACTGGGACACTGACAATTTATAATGTGCTTGGACAGAAAGTAATTTCCCAAAAATATGAAGCAGGATTCCATACATTTACCTGGAATGCTTCAAAGCAAGCTTCTGGAGTGTATTTCTATCGTTTGCAGACGCCTTCTTATCACAAAACGATTAGAATGCTAATGTTGAAATAATAAATCCAGACTTGCCTCAATGCGCAGGCTTGAGGTAAGAACGGATGTGATTTTGTTATTCTTAACCCAAACTTCGTTATTGGGTCAAGTCTAACAACACATATTCTTTCCGATAGCTTCATTCGCAGATTCTTGCAGAAGCTGTCGGAAAGGTATTTCACTGTCGGAAAGGTTTTTAGGTAACCATTCACAAGGTTTCGCACAGCTCAACCATTCGAGAAGGTAAGAGTTTTCCGGACTTAAGAACTAAGAACGAGAAACATTTTAAATTGTGTTCTGAACTCCAGTCAAGTCTGAAGTCCAGTGAATTAGCTTTTAGCCCTGACAATTTGTCGGGGCTTTTTATTTGGAGCAAATCAATTCTTTGATTTTTAAGCGACGAGGTCGCTTGCAAATAGAATTCATCATAGTTTTTGCCATATACTTCGATACGTCGTTTCACTCCTACTCAGGATGACAAAATAATCTTTCCGTCATTCTGCCAGCCCTGTGGAATGCAGCTTTGCTGCTGGCTTTTTCAAATTCCACTGGGCCTGCCAAACCGACTTGTCATGCCGTAGCCAATGACGAAGGTAGAAGCTTAGCGAAGGCTGGACGTATCTTGTACGTTGTTCTTACGACTTCGTAAAACTTCGCCGTGACAGTCTTCATAAAAAAAAGCTCCGATAAGATCGGAGCAAAATGTTGAACAGACCTGAAACTGGCCTGCCCGGGCGTAGTCCCGAAAGTTTTCGGGACGAAGACTGGTGGGCCCAAGAGGAGTCGAACCTCTGACCGTCCGGTTATGAGCCGGAAGCTCTACCAACTGAGCTATAGGCCCCAAAATCTATTCTCTAATGATCACTTAAATTTCGAGTATGTAAAAACAAATTCACTCAAATTCGTGTCAAGAATTTCCTGATAACGAATTACTTAACATTGAAGTTATCTATGAACTTCATTAAAATATTACTTCTGGTAGGATGTCGAAGTTTTCGCAGAGCTTTATCTTCGATCTGACGAATCCGCTCTCTGGTTACACCAAATATATTTCCTACTTCTTCCAGAGTTCTGTGATAACCATCGTCGATACCAAATCGTAATCGGATGACTCTTTCTTCTCGGGAAGTAAGAGTTCTCAAAATATCATCAACCTGTTTTTTCAGCAGAGTTCTTTCCGCCATTCTTTCCGGTGAGATCGTTCCTTTATCTTCGATGAAGTCTCCCAACAGGCTGTCTTCATCTTCATGGCCGATCGGTTTATCAAGGGAAACAGGTTCTTTGGTAATCGCTAAAATGCTTTTTATTTTTTCTACAGGTAATTCCAAGGCGTTTGAAATTTCTTCAGGATATGGTTCTCTGCCAAGTTCCTGCAATAGTTTTCTGCTGGCACGTTTCACTTTGTTAATCGATTCGATCATATGAACTGGAATACGGATCGTTCTGGCTTGATCGGCAATGGCACGAGTAATTGCCTGACGGATCCACCAGGTGGCGTATGTGCTGAATTTAAAACCCTTGCGATAATCGTATTTTTCCACAGCTCGCATCAGTCCCGTGTTTCCTTCCTGGATAAGATCAAGAAAATCTAAACCACGATTGTTGTAACGCTTGGCGATACTTACAACCAAACGCACATTTGCTTCTATCATTTCATTCTTGGAACGCTCTTTCATCTTTTCGCCGCGTTCCACTTCTGCCAGAAGATCGACCATTTCGTTAGCTGTCATCTTGGTTTCCAGCTCTACACGACGAATTTTACGACGGGCATTTTTTATCTTACGCAGAGTTTCGATAAAAACGTTCGGTTCGATATTTGTTTCTTTTTGAACTGCGTCATAATCTTCGGGAGATTTGTTTGCTTTTCGTCCAAATGTACAAATTTCATCAATGCTGTATTTCCTGATTTTAGAAAGGTGCTTGATAGTTTTCTGGCTGTCTTTTATTCTATCAACAAGGCTGCGAATTCTGTAAACCATCCTTTTCAGGAGCTTTTCATTGTAAGTAAGTTTGTCGAAGATTTCCATGATTTTGGCACGTTTTTTTTCAATGGTCTCCTGATCGACAAGATGTCCAATTTCATCGTATTCACTGTTATCGATAATATCACCGATCTCATCAAAAATAGCACTGGTTTCTTTTATCACCTGTTCAAATTCGTTGATAAGAGTAGCTTCCTGAGCTTTGTCCATCCAGGTTCCGTATTCGATCTTGAATATCTGATCCAGCTTTACACGTTTCTCACGATAGCGATGCAGGAAATTCTCCATCTCCCGCAATGTAGATCCACTCATAAAAACATATTTATTAATATATTTTTGTCCGCTTTCGATCTTCTTGGCAATGCGAACTTCACCTTCCCGATCCAAAAGAGGAACACGGCCCATTTCGCCCAGATACATACGAACCGGGTCGTCGTAATAGCGTTTATTCTGGAATTTCTTGGTTTTTTTGTTTTTCTTTACAGATACTTTTTTCTTGGTAACTCTTTTCTGTGTTTCATCGATCAGTTCGATACCTTCTTCCACAATATCATTAATAATATCATCAATTTTATCCAAAAATATCGGATTGCTGGGAAGGATGTTATTGATCTGTTTAAATGTTAACAGGTTATTATTCTTTCTGGCCAGATCTACAAGTTTTTTTATACATTCATTGTAACTCAGCATTCAATCTCCTTTAGTAAAGGGTTTTAGTAACTTTTCTCTTATCGAGTGTCAGAACTTTCTTTTTCAGCTCATTTTTTTGGGATAGAAGATCCCGGTCTTTTGGATTTTCACGAATCCTGGTATTAATATATTTGAGCTCTGTTTGAAACTTCCTCAACTTCAAATTATTTATATTTTCATCTACAGAAGTATTGGGAACTGGCAGCATCATCAATTCGGTGATTGTACTTTTAATTATTTCATCATCAGTATAATCGACCAAACTCGATATTTGCCCCATATCCTCTATATGCTCCTGCATAATTCCAAATATACTTTTATATGCGTCTGAAAAAAAATAAGTCGAATCTATCTCTTGTGCAACTTTTTTATATAATATTTTATTATCTAATATTAAACATATAAGATTTTTTTCATCTTCAAATTTGTTCAAAAGAGTTTTTTGAGTTGTAACTTTTGTCCTATTTGGTTTGCGTTTTTTTATTTTTGTTCGGATGGCGTGTTCACTGATTCCAAAGATCTCGGAAATATCTTTGATGAAAAGTTCCTGAGAAATTTCATCATTCATTTCATTCAGAATTTCTATCAGCGTATCCAGTTTTGCTCTTTCTTCCAGCTGCAGGCTTTTGTCTTGCTGCAGGAATTTGGGAAGTGATAAAGCATTTGAGATCAGGTCATTTAATTTAGCTGCATCATTTTCCTGCAGATAACTGTCAGGATCAGTTTCGCTTGGAAGTTGAATTATGTATGCTTTATATCCATGTTCTATTACATTTCCAGCAGCACGCACAGCAGCTTTACGACCGGCTTTGTCACCATCGTAGATCATGTAGAAATTGTTTGTGTATCTGCCCAGAAGTTTTATCTGTCCGTCGGTGAGAGAAGTTCCCAGCGATGCAACGCAGTTGGTGAATCCCTTTTCGTATAAACGCAGGAAATCTGTGTAACCTTCGCAGATGAGAACCGTGTCTTTTTTCTGAATTTCGTATTTTGTCAGGAAGAGCCCGTAAAGTTCATTGCCTTTCGTATAAATTTCTGTTGTGGGTGAATTTACATATTTCCCACCAGATTGATCATCATGTAGAATTCTACCACCAAAAGCAATTATCTTACCGGTATGATCATGAATAGGGAACATCAAACGATTGCGAAATAGATCACTTCCACCCTGAGTGAACAAACCAGTATTTGGTAAAATTTTATCGTTGATGCTGTTTTTTATTAAATAATTTTTCAGTGAATTAAAGCCATCCAAAGCATACCCGATCTGAAATTTCTGGATCGCATCGTTACTGAAACCACGCTCGGAAAGATAACGCAGAGCAAAATCTCCATGTTTAAAAAGATTATCACAGAAAAATTCACCAGCCAGTTTATAAATGGAATAGATCAGATCACGGCGGTTTTTTTTCTTGGTGTTTACAGGTGATTGCTGCAAAACGATGCCAGCTCTTTGAGCCAGTTTTTTCATCGCTTCCCAGAACGAAAGTTTCTCGTATTCCTGAACGAAATGGATCACATTTCCACCTTTTCCGCAACCGAAACATTTGAAGATCTGCTTCTTTTCGCTCACCACAAAGGAAGCAGTTTTTTCGTCATGGAACGGGCAGCGTGCTTTAAAGTTACTTCCCGTCTTTTTGAGCGGAAAATAACTGCCGATCACATCGACGATGTTATTGTTATCAATTACTTCTTCAATTATTCTTTGATCCATTCATTCTCCAAAAAGATGACAAAAACCATAGTTATTTTTCTAAAACCACTACAGTTACACCATCTCCGCCAGCTTCGGGAGGGGGTGAAAAAAAGTCGACAACTTTTTTCTTTTTTCTAAGATATTGACGCACTTTTGCACGCAGAGCTCCGGTTCCTTTACCATGAACAATTCTCAATCTTTCCAACCCGGAAAAGATAGCATTGTCTATAAAAGTCTCAATTTTTGGTTTTGCTTCATCAAAAGTATTTCCCAGGATCTTTAGTTCCATTTTTACTTCCGGTCGAGGTACAGAAACGCTTGGTTTTGTTTTCTTAACAGGTTTTTTAGTTGTTTTAAAAATATTAGAATTTGAGGTAGTGAAAAATATTCCACCCATATCCACTTTTATCTCTTTATCAAAAACTTCTATGATCTCAGCTTCTGTTTCCATATCCTTCAGCCAGATCAGTTTACCTGGCTTGGGATTTGTTTCAAGTTCTCGCTGAAAATCCTGCAGCTGATCTTCTTGTTCCTTGAATTTTAAATTCTGTTCATTTATTTTGTTTAAAGAATTTTCCAGCAGCTCTTTTCTCCTCTTTTTGTCGGATTTCTTGATCGAGTCGATCTCGTTATTGAGTTCCTTCTGCAGAGTTGTCAAAAACTCCCGTGCTTCCCGCATCGATTTGCGTTTTATTGCTTTGGAATTTTCTTCCATTTCGTCGATCTTGTGCTGGTGTTCATCGATCTTTTTATTAAGCAGTGCAGTTTTCAATTCATATTGATAGAGCTGATGTGAAAGCGCTTGTTTTTCTTCCGTCATTCGAGTCAGGAGATCGGTCATTTCCACGCTTTGATTGCCGGTAAGTTCTTTGGCTCGATTGATCAAATTCTCATTCATCCCCAGTCGGGAAGCTACTTCGATAGCGAAACTGTTCCCGGGAAGACCGAGTTTGAAATTATAAGTTGGAACATGTTTATCAGCATCGAATTGCATAGCTGCATTCATGCAGTTTTTGTGCTTTTCAGCAAAAATTTTAAGAGCTGTGTAGTGAGTTGTTATAACTCCCACACAATTGAGTTCTGCCAGTTTTTCCAGAATGGATTGTGCTAAAGCAGAACCCTGTTCAGGATCGGTGGCAGCTCCGATCTCATCTATAAGAACGAGAGAATTCTCTGTTCCCTTTTTTACCATTTCATCGATATTTTTGATGTGAGAAGAAAAAGTACTGAGTGCATTTTCCAAAGACTGATTATCTCCGATATCAGCAAAAACCTGTGGAAAAATTCCGATCTTACTGTCGAATCTGGCAGGAATAGGTAAACCGGAAAGTGCCATCAGAGTTAGAAGTCCAATGGTTTTTAGAGTAACTGTTTTTCCACCGGTATTTGGCCCGGAAATCAGTAGCAGTTTAAATTCTCTTCCCAGTTCCAGATCAAATGGAATAACTTTTTTGAGGGAACCGTAGGAGTGGATAAGAAGTGGGTGACGGGCATTGCTGAGTGAAATTATCGGCTTTTCCACGATCTCTGGTTTTTCAGCAGAAATGGAATGGGAAAATCTTCCTACAGCAAAATGAAAATCGAGTTCTTGCAGAATTTTTGTATTATCGATGATTTCAGTTTTATATTCTCGCAATTGTTTTGTATATTCTATGAAAATTCTGTGGATCTCTCTTTTTTCCTCGCTGCTGGTCATGTCAATCTCATTGTTGATGCCGACAGCTTCCTGAGGTTCCATGTAAACTGAGTTTTTGCTGCCGGAGCGTCCGTGAACAATTCCCTGAACAAAGCTGGTAGAACTTTCTTTGAGCGGAATTACGAATCTTCCATCGCGCTGAGTTACGATCTTATCGTGGATATAATTCTTGTTTTCAAATTCATTTAGTTTCGTATTCAGAAGTCCGGTAATCGATCTTCTTAATTTGCGTTTTTTCTTCCTGATATTTGCCAGTTCAGTTGAAGCGGAATCTTTTACCAGGCCTTCAGTATCAAAGATCTGTTTAAATCTTTCAGCCAGTTCAGGAAGTTTAAATAATTTTTGAATCATATTAACAAATTTAGGATTATCTTCCTGGTTTTCTTCAGAATAGTAAATGTTGTTAGCAGCTTCCAGATTGAAATAGATCTGCTGGAATTCTTCGTAATTGTAGGTGATATGCTTTATATTGTTAAGAAGTTCGTTGAGGTTGGAAATGCGGGAGAAATTGAATTGCAGGCCTGTTTTGATCAGGTTTCGGATCTCTTCATTCAAAACCAATAATTTATCAACTTCGGTTTTGGAACTTAGTGGTTTTAATTCCAATGCAAGCTGCCTTCCCAAACCGGAATGGCATTCCTCTGCCAGAATTTCCTTTATTTTATTGTATTCGAGTTGTGAATATACCTGCATATAAATTCCTCTGGGATTATACTTCTATCAAATAATATTTCCTGAATTATATTATGAAATTATTTCTTGGTTTTTTCCTCAACTGCATCGGTTATTTTCTGATCTAAATCTTCGATGGTTTTTTCGATGGGAACCTTGAATTTATTTGCTTCGGGAAAGTTTTTATCTACAATCAAAGTGAATTTACGAATATATTGAACAGCAACTGAATCATTCGTAAATTTGCGAATACTTTTCCGCATGGGAGTTATATCGAGTAAAATTAGCACGATAGCAATTATGAGAACTCCGTTCAAAAAACCGAAAACCATTCCTAAAATGCGATCCAGACAGCCGGCATTCAGGATGTTCATGATTTTGCTGAGCATCCAACCTATGATTTTTACAACAATAGTGATAAAGAATATGATGAGAATATATGCTAAGGCAACAGCCAGAATTTCATTTATTCCCAACTCTCGGATCAGCATGATCTTGACCGGATTTCCAATTTTGATGATGAGAATAATAATGACGATAAGCCCTAAAAGCCCTAAAACGCTTTTGATAAAACCTTTTCGCAACCCGTTAAAAACGAATGCTAAAACAAATATTCCAATAATTATATCCAATAAATGCATTTCATATCCTCACTTTCATTTTCTTTGCATTCAGCAAAAAATGGGGAGATTTTATCTCCCCACTTTCTTAAATATTTATCCGAAATCAAATTCAGACACGATGATCAATTTAGAATTATGCCTGTAATTTCTGTCTTACCAGCATGCTCAGAATTTTTCCATCTGCCTGGTTTCCCAGCTTTTCTTTCAAAGCTTTCATCACTTTGCCCATATCTTTCATGGAAGTGGCTTCCAGCTCTGCAATAAGATTATTTACTGCAGCAGCCAGTTCTTCTTCCGAAAGCGGTTCGGGTAAAAAGCTTTCGATAACTTCGATTTCGTATTGTTCATTGGCGGCAAGTTCAGGTCTGTTGCCTTGTTCATAAAGTTCAATCGCCTGTTTTCTACTCTTAATCTGACTTTGCAAAACAGAAATTGCATCATCTTCCGACAGCTTCTGTTTCTTTTCGATCTCTGCGTATTTAAGAGCAGCTTTTACAGACCTGAGTACTTTCAGTCGCTTCTGATCTTTGCTGCGGAGAGCTATTAGAACAGCTTTTTCGATATCTTGAATCATAACTATATCCCGGATTAATTAAAATCTGTTATATCGTCTTTGCTTTCTAAGAAGTTTTAAAGCTTTTCTGCGTGCTTCTTTTTCTTTTCTGCGACGCTTCACAGATGGCTTTTCATAATAGTTATTCTTCTTAATATCAGAAAGCAATCCGGCTTTTTCGCAAGATTTTTTGAATTTTCTCAGTGTTACCTGGAAAGATTCACCTTCTCTGGCTACAACCTTTGGCACTAAATTCACCTCCCTTTTTTACAAGTGATTTACCAAACTTTTATATATCTATTTCTTGTCAAGTTTAGTGATAAAATTGTTATATTTAGTATAAAAATAAATTAATATTAAAATTTATCAAAAGTCTAAATGATATTTTAGCAGTGAATTAAAACTACCTGGAAAGAATTTTTTTGTAAAAAAAACTTGTATAAAAACAGGTGATTTTAGTTATTGTTCCAAATTATTAATTTATGAAATAGATAATATCGGGAAGATATTTGGAGGAGACTAAATGTTAGAAGGAATGAGAAGAAATGCATCATGGATAATAATAATTATCGCAGCGCTTTTTATATTATCAATGGCTATCGGTGGGATTTCCAGTATTTTTACAAAAAATCCATATAAATACGTTGGAATTATCGAAGGTGAGAAGATCACTTTTTCCCAATACCAGGAAATGTTGAAAGCTACTTATGCCAGCCACGCCGAACAAAATCCGGAAGCTGAATTTGATGATCAGCTGACAAACCAATTGAATGAACAAACCTGGAATCAATTGAAGCAGCGCATATTATTCAATAAAGAGATTAAGAAGCGACGAGTTAAAGTTAGTGAAGATGATGTGATAGCAGCTTTGCAGGATCCGCCAGACGATGTAAAAGAAATTGAACAGATGCAGACTGATGGTGAATTTGACCAGGATAAATACACCGATATGCTGCTGGAAAATCAGCAATTTGCTGCCTACATGGAAAATAGAGTTCGTGGAATGCTTCCCTATGAAAAACTTTATGAAGATGTAAAATCTGAAGTTGTTCTTACGGAAGAAGAGCTTCAAAAAGAATATATCAAAGAAAACGACAAAGCAGAAGCAGACATCATCTATTTTGATTCAAGTTTGATTCCAGAAGTAGACATAACAGATGAAGACATGCAAGAGTATTATGATGAGAATAAAGAAGAATACAAAAGAGGACCAGCCAGAAAACTGAAATACGTTCGCATGGATCTTGCAGCCAGTGAAGCCGATAAAAAAGCTGCCAAAGAGAAAATAGATTCTCTTTATGTTGTAGTTTCAGAAGGTGCAGATTTTGCTGAAATAGCTCGCAAATATTCTCAAGATTCTTCCGCTCCCAAAGGGGGAGATCTTGGATATTTTGAAGAAGGAAGAATGGTTCCCGAATTCAGTGCTGCTGCTTTTTCTATGGATATCGGACAGATCAGTGAACCGGTGGAAACTCAATATGGATGGCACATTATCAAAACTACAGGAAAAAAACAAAGTCCGGAAGGCAAACCGATGGTTCAAGCCAGTCATATTCTTATCAAATTTGAACCTTCTTTTGAAACTCGTGCCAATCAGGAAATCCTGGTGGATGACTTATTTGAGAATGCCGAGAAAGTTGGACTGGAAAAAGCTGCTGAAGAGCTGGCTTACGAAGTAAAAGAAACCAGGGAATTTTACGAAGATGCTCAATATATTCCTGGTTTAGGAAAAGATGAAGGTCAAGTTGAGTTTGCTTTCAAACACAAAGAAGGAACCTTGCTCGATCCTTTCAATATCGGCGAAGATAGTTATGTTTTAGCAGAGATTTCTTATGTTGTTGGTGATCATTACATGCCGTTCGAAGATGTTGAATCCAGCATAAAAAGAAAAGTGGAACAAGAGAAGAAAGTGGAGAAGTTGTACGAAATGGCAGAAAAATTCATTGCCGAAAATGATGTTGCTAATTACATAAAAGCAGCCAAAAGCCAGGACATTAAAGTTGTGGAAGCTAAAGATATTATTGCAGAAAAAGCTATACCAAGCATTCGGAAAGATGATATTCTAAACGAAACAATTTTAGAACATGAAGCGGGTGAAACTACAGATCTGATCAAAGGTGAATTTGGCGCTTATATCGCTATCGTAAAATCGCGAACTAAACCAGATATGGAAAAATTTGAAGCAGAAAAAGAAGAGCTTTATGAAACAAAACTGGAAGAGAAGAAAGAAGAATATTTGAACCAGTGGTATCGAGAACTTCTGGAAAATGCTGAGATTACAGACAATCGAAGCTTGTTTTTCGATTAAAGAAAATTAGATAGAAAACTAAAAAAGCCCGACTTTTTGTCGGGCTTTTTTTTGTAATTGATAAGCTAATTATTTTTTTACTTTTAAAACATCAGAAATTATCTCTTCAAATGATCCTTTCGGTAAGGCTCCCATCGCCATTTGCGGTTTTTCATCTACCGGTGCAAAAAGCAAAGATGGTATACTGCGAATTCCAAAAGCTGCTGCCAGCTCCTGCTGATCTTCAGTATCTACCTTGTAAATATCAAGTTTGCCTTTGTATTCTTCTGCCAGTTCTTCCAAAACTGGAGTTACCATTTTACATGGTCCACACCAATCTGCATAAAAATCGATAATTGCGGGCTTATCTCCCAGAAATTTCCAATCCTTATTCTGCTCAAAATCATGAATTTTCTGCTTAAAAGTTTCTTTCGTCAAATGTTCCATTTTTTCACTCCTAAATTATTTTCTTTAAATTTATAGAACAACTTAAGCGAATATTACACAATGTCAAATATTAGTTTTAATAAATTTTATTTTTTCTATACATTAAAAAAACTTGTCAGAATTTATAATTATTTAAATATTAGTACAAAATGTATGAATTGGTTTAATATGAAAAAAACGATCTTGATAATAGTACTATTTGTATTGACGGTATTTTTAGCAGCAATTCCAACCAGAATTGACAGTTTAGAACATGCCGTGAACAATCTGAAAGGGATCGAAAAAGTAATCATGTTGAACCAGTTATCCGAGATTTATCTGGCATCATCTCCACGAAAAAGTAGTGAACTGAGTTCTGAAGCTTACGATCTTGCTTCCGATCTTCAGGATAGTTTTGCTAGTGCAAAATCTCTTTTGATGATGGGAAAAGCAAATTATCGATTGGGAAATTATCAACCTGCCCTTAGTAATCTTATCAAATCGCAAAAGCTTTTTTCCACTTTGAACGATAAACGGGGAATGGCAGATGTCCAATTAATTGCCGGTCTTACTCAATTACGTTTGAGCAATTTTGACAGAGCACTTTTCTATTTATTGAATACCTTGAAACTTGAGCGTGAACTGGGCAGTAAAAAAGGAACTCTGAAAGCTCTTAATCATATCGCCGATCTTCACTATTATCTGCAAAATTACGATGAATCTCTAAAATATTATAAAGATGCTTTGGCCCTGGAACAGCAAGTTGGAAGCTCTGAATCCATTTCGACGACGCTTTCCAATTTGGGAATGGTACACGCAGATCGAGGAGATTTTGATAATGCTCTTCAATACTATATGCGATCTTTGCAGATAGAACAGAAAGCTGAGAATTCTGGTGGAGTTGCCAATGCCTATTACAATTTGGGATTGCTCTATTCCAAACTGGAAGATTATGACCGGGCTTTGGATTATCTCGATCAATCTTTGAATTTGAATCTTGAGATCGGAAGTAAATACGAGATATCCAACACTTTTCTTCATATAGGAAAGATATATACAAAACTTGGTGATAAAGATATGGCTTTCGCCAATCTTACTCAGGGAATTCAGATCGCTATCGATATAAATTCCCGAATTTTACTGCGCGATGGATATTACAATTTATACGAATATTACAACGAGCAAAATGACCTTCCACACGCTTTCCAATATTACAAACTTTATGCAAATCAGAAAGAGCTGATCTTAACTGAAACCAACAAAAAACAGCTTCAGGAATTGCAGACTGGCTTGCAACATCTGGATAATGAAAAAGAGATAGAACTGAAAGAAAAAGAGGAAGTGATCGGTCGGCTGGTTTCCGATAAACGAAAACTTTTCAATTTGCTTCTCATCTTTGGCGTAGTTGCCGTAACTTCTGCTGCTGGAATTCTTTACTACCGTTTCCGTCAGGAAAGTATCATCAATAAAAAGCTGAAAACCGAGATCGTAGAAAAAGAAGAAATTGAACATAAACTCAGCAACAGATTGGCTATCGAAAAGGTTGTTTCCAGCATTTCATCGAATTTTATTAAAATAAAAGATTTTAACAAAGTAATTAAATTATCATTGGAAAATATCGGTAAAGTTTGTAATGCCAGTAGAGCCAGTTTGTTTTTGATAAGTGAAAATAACAAAGCTTTGGAACGAACTCACGTGTGGCAGGAAAGTGGTTTGGGCATGTTGCCTCCCAGCATCAAAGAGATGGAAATTTCCAAAAACAAATGGTGGAATTCTAAACTGGAAAATGATGAAATTGTACATGTTGATGATGTTTCCATGATGCCGCAGGAAGCATTTCAGGAACAGAGATTTCTGGAACAACAAGGTGTGAAATCAGCTTTAGCTTTTGCCGTAAAATTCAAACAGAGATTGATTGGATTTGTTTCTTTCGAAAACTTTTCTAAAACTCATAAATGGCAGACAGAAGATTTTGCTCTTCTAAGTTTATTCTCAGAAACTATTGGACTTTTCTTTGAACGAAAGGAGATGGAAGACCGTCTGCGAAATGCTAACAGCTTGCTCGAGCGCAGAGTAAGTGAGCGCACTCAGGAACTGGCAAATGCCAACCAGGAATTGCAGCTGGAAATTGCGGAAAGAAAAAGAGCTCAGCAAGACCTTAATGATAGTTATCATCGTTTGAAAAAAGCAATGGAAGAAACAGTGAATGCTCTTATTTCAGCTGTAGAAATCCGTGATCCTTATACTGCCGGACATCAGCTTCGTGTAGCTACTTTAAGCCGAGAGATCGGTCTGGCAATGGGGCTGGGAAAAGAACAGCTGGATAGCATTCGTATTGCTGCCATTCTGCATGATATTGGAAAGATATATGTTCCAACCGAAATTCTAACTAAACCTGCCAGATTGACGGAAACAGAATACAGCATGATCAAAAATCATCCTCTGGCTGGATATGATATTTTGAAAACTATCGACTTTGAACTTCCTGTGGCAAAAATAGTTTATCAACACCACGAAAAGATCAATGGTTCCGGCTATCCTCAGGGCTTGGCAGGAAACGAGATAATGCTGGAAGCCAAAATTGTGAATATAGCCGATGTGGTAGATGCTATGATCTCGCAAAGACCGTACAGAAATTCTCAGGGAATCGATGAAGCACTAGCTGAATTGCGTCGGAATGCGGGTTTGCTTTACGATGAAGATATTGTGCAGGTTTGTATCGATCTTTTCAACAATAGAGGTTTCCAATTTGAGGAGATAAAAGTTCGCACATCACCCAGATAGATCTTATTGATTTTACAAATTGAATTTAAGAAAGGATTGAAATGGAAAAAATCGTAAAAGCTCTCACTGCTGCTATGGAAGTTTGGGATCCGTTTACTGCTCAGCATCAAAAAAGAGTAAATCAGCTGGCAATGGAAATTGCACGGGAGATGAACCTTTCTGAAAAGAGTAAAAAGATGCTCAATTATGCGTCACTGCTGCACGATATCGGAAAGATTAATCTACCATTGGAACTGCTCAGTAAACCGGGAACTTTAGCTGATTCTGAATTGAACCTGATTAAAAGACATAGTGAAATTGGATTTGAGATTCTGAAGAAAATTGAATTTCCTCCCGAAATTTGCCAGATAGTTCTGCAGCATCATGAGAAAATGAATGGTAAAGGATATCCTCGAGGTCTTACCGGATCTGAGATTTTATTGGAAGCGCGAATTTTAATGGTTGCGAACACTGTAGAAGCAATTGCGTCCAATCGACCTTATCGTCCTGTGATTGGTTTGGGAGAAGCTCTTAATGAAGTCGAACAAAATATCGGTGGCAAATATGATAATGCTGTTGTTGATGCCTGTCTGCGGATTTTTCGACAAGGTGAATTCGAATTGGATGAACTGATTATTCCTACTTACGATGATCCTGATCGCAGTGATTTGATGTTCCATTTTAAAGATAATTACGAAACTGATATTTCCTGAATATGAAAGATCAACTAAATTTATCTGATCCGATCTATCTGGATTACAATGCCACAACTCCTATCGATCCGCAAGTTGCCGATGCGATGGAACCATTTTTAAGACAGAAATTTGGCAATCCTTCCAGTGGACATGTGTATGGAGTAAAAACAAAAATTGCTGTAAATAAGGCTCGCAAACAATTAGCAGAACTGATAAACTGCGAACCTGAAAATCTGATTTTTACCAGTGGAGGAACAGAATCCAATAATTATGCAATCCGCGGATTTGCCTTTGCAAATCGAGCCAGGGGAAATCATATCATTACATCAGTGGTAGAACATCCGGCTGTTATCAATGTTTGTAAATATCTGGAAGTTCACGGATTTCAAGTTACTTATCTTCCTGTAGACCGATTTGGTACGGTCGATACCGATCACGTTTTGGAAGCTGTAAAAGAAGAAACGATCCTGATCTCAATAATGCATGCAAATAATGAAGTGGGAACGATCCAACGCATAAAGCAAATAGCCGAAACTGCTCATAAAAATGAGATTATTCTGCATTGTGATGCGGCTCAATCTCTGGGAAAAATTGCTGTAGATATAAATGAATTGGGCGTTGATCTTCTGTCGATCGCCGGGCATAAGCTTTACGCACCAAAAGGTGTGGGAGCTTTGTACGTTAAGCCGGGAATCGAGCTGGAAAAATTCATGATCGGTGGAAACCAGGAAAATGACAAACGTGCTGGAACCGAAAATGTTTTAGAAATCGTGGGTTTGGGAAAAGCAGCCGAGATTGCCAAAGAAAATCTGCAGCAGGAGATGAAAAAAAATACGGAACTTCGTGACCTTTTGCAAGCAGAATTACAAAAAGCATTTCCCGATGCTAAACTGAATGGACATCCAACTCAACGCTTACCAAATACTTTGAATATCAGCTTTAAAGATGTTGATGAATTCGCAATTTTAGAGATTTTTTCTGAAGTGGCTGCTTCGGCCGGAGCTGCCTGCCATTCCGATACTGTTTCCATTTCTCCGGTTTTGGAAGCGATGCAGGTTTCCCTGGAATATGCCAGAGGAACTATCAGATTTTCCGTGGGAAGATTCACGAAGAAATCTGATATTTTAACAACGTTAAAGATTGTTAAAGGAATTCTGAAGAAATAATGAAGAAAACTTTCCTGATAATTATATTGCTGATTTGTGTGAACATTTTCGCCCAAACTGAAAGACTAAAGATAGGTTTAGTTCTAAGTGGCGGTGGAGCGCGGGGAATTGCTCACGTGGGTGTTCTAAAAGTTCTGCAGGAAGCTGGGCTGGAATTTGATTATATTACCGGAACCAGTATGGGCAGCATCGTGGGTGGATTGCATGCAATCGGCTATTCTGCCGATGAATTGGAAGATCTTTTAAATGGAATTGATTGGGATGAAATACTTCTAGATAAAATTGCGCGCAGCAGCATTTCTCTGGAAGAAAAAGGTGATCGTGAAAAATATGTGGGATCATTTCCCATTCAAAACAGGAAAATAACTCTTCCAGTCGGAGTTGTATCCGGCCAGCAGGTTCAAGCGCTTCTTACCAAATTATGCCTGTCAGTTCATCATATCGAAGATTTTGATAATCTGCCGATTCCTTTCAGATGCATTGCCACAGATGTAGAATTTGGAAAAGTTGTTGTACTGAAAAGTGGTTTTCTTCCCGATGCAATTCGTGCCAGCATGTCGATTCCTTCACTTTTTGCACCTATCGAAATAGAAGGCCAATTGCTGGTTGATGGAGGAATTTTCGAGAATTTCCCAGTTCAGGATTGCCAGGATATGGGAGCAGATATCATTGTTGGTGTGGATGTGGGAACGCCGCTTTATTCCAAAAAAGAACTTAATTCTCTGGTGCGGATCATGAATCAGGCAATAGCATTTCAGGGTGTAGAATCTGTTCAAGAAGCCAGAAATCTTTGCGACATACTTATAGAGCCGGAAGTGGATGATTATTCCATAATGGATTTTGACCAGGCAGAAAAATTGATGGAACTGGGAGAAGAAGCAGGTAGAAAAATGGTGCCCGAAATCCAGGCTTTGGTAGATTCTTTAAAAGCTTTTCCTTCCAAAGAAAAAATAATTCCTATAAAAGAAGTGGATAGGCTTCATATCAAGCAAGTTCATATCCAGGGTTTGCGAAATGTCTCGCGAAATCTGGTTTATGGAAAGCTGCAGATAAATGATGATAGTTGGATTTCCACAAAAAAATTACAAACTTCCATCGAACGGGTTTACGGCAGTCAATATTTTGAAAAAGTAACATATAAGCTGGTTCCCAGAGAAAATGGAGTGGATCTTTTTGTTCGTTGCGTGGAAAAGATTCAGGATAATTTTAATTTTGCTTTTCATTATGATAGAAACACAAAAACATCAGTTCTTTTAAATACAACCTTCCGAAATAAACTGATACTGGGATCAAAATTGAGTTTGAACTTGATTTTGGGTGAGAATTTTGGACAGGATGTAGCTTATTTTATCCACACGGGTTGGAAGCCGGGATTTGGTTTTGGCGCTCAGATATTAGCCAGAGATTATGAAATCAAAGTTTATGAAGATGGTGAAAAAATAGCTCTCTACGATTATAATTTCGTCACAAACAGATTCGATCTGCAAACCATTGTTTCCAATTCATCTTCTATCGGAGGAGCTGTGGAATATAAAGATACAGAATTGAAACCGGTGATAGCAAATCCTGGTTTGTTAGATTATGAGTATCGCAATTTCATCTACAAAGGCTATTTTTTGATCGATACTTACGATAGTATTATTTTTCCCACAAAAGGAGTGCGATTTTATACCGAAGTAGAAAGAACAATTCAATTATCCAATAATATCGATCTGGATTATAATCCGATCACGACATTTAATTTCCTGTTTGCGATTACCGATAGATTTACCGATAAACTTTTCTATGAAGAAAAGCTAAGACTGGGAAATATCGATGGAGAACAGATGCCGGTGGAAAATGAATTTCAACTGGGAGGATACAAAACGCCTTTGGATATTACTGTTCCCTTCATTGGATATGATTTTTTGTCGCTCTCCACAAAAAGTTACATCGTGTTGTATTCTACTTTTCGTTACGAAATTTTCAATGGGATTTATGGAAAAATTTTAGGGAATTGGGGCTTGATAGGAACAGATAATGAAAATCTTCTGGGCAAAAGAGACTACATTTCCGGATATGGAATTTCGCTGGCCATCGATACACCGTTCGGTCCTATTGAAGGTATTGCCATGCAGAATGGTGAAAACAAAAAGGAAAATATTTTTACTATTACCATAGGATACGATTTTTTAAAATGAGTTTTATGAATATTGAGATAAAAGCCAGATGTTCCGATCACGATAAAATCCGCAAAATTCTGAAAGGAAAAAAAGCTTTTTTCAAAGGAATCGATCACCAGATCGATACATATTTTGTAGTAAAAAATGGACGTCTGAAATTGCGTGAAGGAAATATTGAGAACAGTTTGATCTTCTACGAACGAAGTGATAAGCAAGGTCCCAAACAATCGGATGTGATCTTGTACAAATCCAGGGATTTCAAACAATTAAAAAAAATGCTTCTGAAGTCTATCGGCAGCAAAGTTGTGGTCGAGAAGAAGCGCGAGATATATTTTGTGGAAAATGTGAAGATTCATGTAGATGAAGTGAAAGCTCTGGGAAGTTTT
Organism: Candidatus Cloacimonadota bacterium; assembly: GCA_021734245.1. Taxonomy (NCBI): domain Bacteria; kingdom Pseudomonadati; phylum Candidatus Cloacimonadota; species Candidatus Cloacimonadota bacterium. The sequence goes on from JAIPJH010000028.1 coordinate 18,444, forward strand.
GTCGAGATTGAAGCGATAGACAAAACTGGTGATATAGGAAAAAAGAAACTGCACAAACAATGTAATGAATTCCTGGATTTATTTGAAATAGCTCAGGATCAGCTTATCACAAATTCCTACAGCGATATGCTGCTGGATAAAAAGATCGAGATCGAAGATGGTTCAATTGATCAGGTCGTGGAATTGTCCAAGAAAATTCCTGAGTTCGAGCAGCCCTACGAAAAGTATGAATATGACCAGAGGCTGAGATTTACAAAACATAAAATTCTGGTAGCAAAATTCAATGGAAAACCGGTTGGTTTTAAAGTTGGTTATCAGCAGGAAGATCATTTCTATAGCTGGATGGGAGCTGTATTGCCGGGATTTCGCCAGCTAAAGATTGCAAAGAAATTAGCCGAAAAACAGGAAGAATTCTGCCGTAAAAATTACTTCAAAAAAATTAGAATGAAAACCAGGAATAAACACAAGATCATGCTGAGTTTTGCAATTAGAAGTGGTTTTGAAATTGTAGATATTATTCCTAAACAAGATTCGAAGGAGACCAGGATAATCCTGGAAAAAATATTATGAAAAAAATTTTAGTTTTAGTTTCAATAATCTTCATTTCAGCAGTTGCATCTGCAGAAAACATGACCTTCAAATTAACCTCTACAGCTACGGGATATTTTCCTGAATATACAAATTATCATTACGATTCTCCGGTAATGGGAGTTCGCTTGAGTGGCGAAGTTTATAATTTACTGGAAAAATTTGGCGTTGGTGCTTCCGGACTTTTTCAGCTGAATAGTTTCGATGATCGGATAGATATGACAAAATTTTATGATGTCTATATCCATAATTTTTATAACTCAATGAATGAAGATCGCTATTTTATCTACGGTTTTTATGGTGGGATGCGTTATTCCAAACTGGAATTTGAACACTACAAAACGGATGTAAATACAACTCTGGAAATGACCAGACCGCTGTTTGGATTTGTCTTTGCAACAGAAGGCTGGGGTTTTGACGTCAGCTGGACACAATCGGAAAACCGCAAACCGATCCTGGGTTATGAGATCAAATTCCGCAATTCCAACGGTGTTATTATCCAGTTCGGAAGAAGAAATAGAGGGCCCATGATCGGAGCCGATTCCGACTTTTATATTTACACGGGTTATGAGTTTTTTATGTAGCAGTTTGTAGAGTTTCTTCATGAGACGAGAATGCACAGTATCTTCTTTAATGGCAAATCTTTATGCTATTCCCATCATTATTACAATCACGGCATTTTATCTGATTTTATTCAAATTGTTCTGGAATGTAAACGATCTTAAATCGGTATTAGATTATAACCTGATCCTATATTTAATTGTAATTGCAGCTGGCTGTTTTCTGCATGAAATAATTCATTGGCTTACATTTAAAACTGCGGGTAAAATAAACAAAGCAGATTTGAAATTTGGCTTTCAATACAAAACCCTTACACCTTATGTGCATTGCCACGTTCCAGTTACTATCAGGATTTATCGTCTTTCTCTATGGATGCCGTTTTTAATATTGGGTGGAATTTTAGTTGTTTTGAGTTTGCTGTTAAATGAGTTTGGTCTGTTTCTGCTCAGTTTTTTATTTTGCTGTTTATCGGGTGGCGATTTATTGATCCTGTTTATGCTGATGAATACCGATAAAAGATCATTGATTATCGATCATTCATCTAAATGTGGTTGTATAGTTTTTCATTAAATTAATAATCCGTCATACTGCCAGCCCCGTGGAATGCAAAGCTATGAGATACCCCAATATGACTGCGCTTTTTCCGTCATTCTGAGGAATTCTTGCGAAGGTTGCTCTTACGGCTTCGTGCCATTTCGCCGGTACAGGTTGGAAGAAGCTCTATTGCCGCGGATAAACACGGATTGTTTGTTGGATTTCACGTCTCGTGGAGTCTAAGTGTTTATCTTTTCGTCTCGAAAATTATGTTTAAGATTCCCTCGTTCAGGAGTGAACGAGATACAAACCTTGCTGAAATCCTGAATTGCTGAAACGCTGATCTGCTGACCTGCTTTCCAACCTTAACACTTTCTTAACCAATAGTTTAAACCAACCTAACAAATAAACTGTATAATATTTACAAAATGAATATTGGGAGAAAAAATGGCTAAAGTTGATTTACACTGTCATTCGTTTTATTCGGAACATCCATCGGAATGGTTTCTGCAAAGGTTGGGAGCCAAAGAATCTTACACAGAACCGGAAGTCGTTTATAAAGAACTGATCAAAAAAGGAATGGATTTTGTAACCATTACCGATCACAATCGCATCGAAGGTGCGCTGAAACTAAAAAAGAAACATCCCGGGAAAGTGATCGTCGGTTTGGAAGCTACTGCCTACTTTCCCGAAGATAACTGCAAAATTCATATTCTGGTTTATGGCTTAAATGAAATACAATTCGAAAAGATCCAACGCATCAGAACCAATATTTATGAATTACGAGATTATCTGAAAGCGGAAAATTTAGCTCATTCAGTTGCTCATGCCACATATTCTGTAAACGGAAAATTGAAGCAGGAACATGTGGAAAAACTGCTGCTGCTTTTCGATGTTTTTGAAGGCGTGAACGGTGGCAGGAACGATCTTCATAACAAATCATGGATTAAGATAATTTCCAACTTAACGAAAGAACAGATACAAGAATTGCAGCAAAAATACGATATCGAGCCTTTCAGCGAATCTCCCTGGATAAAAGGAGTTACAGGCGGCTCGGATGATCATGCCGGAATATTTCTGGGAATGACTTACACCGAATCGAAAGCAAAAACTCTCGCTGAATTTCTGGATGATATACGCAATAAAAAAACAACTTCTCATGGCAGACACAACAACTATCAGGGCTTAGCATTTGCAGTTTACAAAATTGCCATGGATTTTGCCAAAACCAAAAGTACAGGTTTTTCCAGCTCAGTTTTTGGAAAGCTTAGTGAATATATCTATTCTGATTCATCTCTCAGTTTGATCCACAAAATGAAAATAAAAAATATGAGCCGTTCTTCCAGAAATCAAGATGATCAGCTCAAACGATCAATTGCCGAACTGGTTGAAACATTACAGAAAGGAAAATATAAAGATATCGACAGCAGATTGAATGTAGCTTATGAGAAGATCTCTGATTTTGTGGATAGTTTTTTCATGGTATTATTTGAATCTTTCGAAGAAAACATGGCGCAGGGAAATCTATTGAAAATAATCAGGAATCTGTCTTCATCACTGCCGGGAATTTTTATGACGCTGCCTTTCTTTACTACGATCAGTCACATATTTGCCAATAGAGATCTGCTGAACAACTTGAATAAAAAATTCAATATTGAAACCACAAATGATGACAAAAATGTGCTCTGGTTCACCGATACGATTGGAGATTTGAATGGAGTAGCTGCTACCTTGAGCAAAGTTCATGAGATTTCCAAAAACCATAAATATGGAATTCGTGTTATCAGTTCCGACCTGAATAAAACTGAAGATTCAAACTATATCGATCTGCCCGTGATCTACGAATTCAAGCTTCCCTATTATGAACATCAAAGTATCAAATTTCCATCACTTCTATTGGCGATGAAAAAGATCTACGATGCAAATCCCAGCAGAATAATCGTATCTACTCCCGGCCCTTTTGGATTGCTGGCATTATTGGCTTCAAAACTCTTTAATATAGAATGTGTCGGCGTTTATCACACCGATTTTACAGCGCAGGCAGAAGGCGTGAAAGGAGATGAATCTCTCATTTCATTTGTCGATAGTTTCACTCACTGGTTCTATCAGCAAATGGACATGAATTATGTTCCCTCTCAGGCTTATATCGATATTCTAGAAGATCGTGGTTTTGACCGTACAAAAATGAAAATATTCCCACGTGGAATAGAATACGACAAATTTTATCCGGTTAAATATGGTCGAGAATTTTTGAAAGATCAATTCAATTTGCAGGATGGAAAATATTTCCTATATACAGGAAGAATCTCGCATGATAAAGATTTGGTGCTTGTTTTAGAAGCTTTCAAGAATATCCTGGAAACCCGAAATGATTTCTATCTGATCTTGATTGGAGATGGACCGCACAAAGAAGAATTGGAAAATCTTTATGCCAACGGAAACATAATATTTACCGGAAGATTGGATCGTAGTTTATTACCAAACTATTATTCCGGTGCCGATCTTTTCTTGTTTCCCAGCCGAACAGATACATTCGGTATGTCGGTATTGGAAGCACAAGCCTGCTGCCTTCCGGCCTTGGTAAGTTCGGTGGGCGGACCAAAAGAGATCATCGTAGATGGCGAAACAGGCTACATAATAAAAGAAAACACAATAGAAAGCTGGCAGAATAAGATGCAGGAATTGATCGAAAAAATGGATAATGATAGAGATTTTGCCCTCGATCTGCGAGAAAATTCCCGCAAGAATGTGGTTAACAAGTCAAATTGGAATTTGTTCTTTAAGGAATTTGTAAATTAGCAAAAAACCTTGAAAAGGTTTAAAAGGAAGTTCCATTCTCATAACCCTTTTCAAGGTTACTGAAAAAAGAGTTTTTCCGTCATTCTGCCTGCCCTGTGGAATGCAGCTTTGCTGCTGGCTTTTCCAATTCCACCGGGCCAGCCATGTCGTAGTCGCGAAAGCTTTCGGGACGAAGACAGGAAGAATCTCTTTACCGTTTATGAACACGGATTTCTGACAGGATCACAGGATTGGCGGGATTGTTAAGAAGGTTCTTTCTCGTTCAGGAGTGAACGAGATACAAATCGAAAAGAATAAGCCGCCAGCTAAGATTTTTTAAACAAATTACAACAGAAATTTCTTAGTGTTCTTAGTGGTTGGAGTCTTTGTGGCTGATTTACCAATTTACAAGTTTACCAATAATAAAATCCCTTTCCTGATGGGGAGGAAAGGGATGTAACCGGATTTCATTCAGAGGAGAATGTGATCATCCAGCCTTTTCATTATTTTATTCTTCAATATCGGTTTTGTGTTTTATCACGGTTCCTTCAGCCATATAAATAGTTTCTTCGGCAATATTGGTAGAAAGATCGGCAATTCTTTCCAGGTTCTGAGAAATATTGTTGATATTGAAAGCTCTCTTGATATTTCCCGGATTATCCATCATATAAGTTATCAAAACTCGATAGATCTGCTCTTTCAAATCATCTACAATGTCGTCATCGATGCAGACCTGCTTAGCTAAAACTACATTTTCATCTACAAATGCGGTAATTGTATTTTTCAGCATTTTCAGAGTTTCTTCTGCCATGGATGGAATGTTGATAAGTTTTTTTATAAAAGGTTTTTGAATGAGATATTGAGCTCTTTTTGTGATGTTCACTGCCAGATCTCCCATACGTTCCAAATCGTTGTTCATGGCAATTATCATCAAGATGATCCTTAAGTTTTTTGCTTCTGGTTTTTGCAGGGCAATCAGAGTTGTGGCTTCTTCTTCTATTTCCAGTTCTCGTTTGTTGATCTCATCTTCCAGATCAAAAACTTCTGCCAGTTTTTTTTCATCGCGTTCCAGCAAGCCTGCCATGGAAAGCTGGATCATTTTTTCTACTTTGTTAGCTTGTTCGATTATAGATTTTTTGAGTTCCTGTATTTGTTTTAATAACATTTTATCACCTCGATTTAGTTATTTATCATTTCAATTATTTTTTGTGCTTTGAATACAGTTTCCGGTGGCATTGGAGCATAATTTAGAGCAGGAGCAAAAGCCTGTCCTTCCGATACCATCCAATTCAAAAGTTTCTTCAGCTTACCAATTTTTTCCTGGTCCAAATATTCAGGATTTCTGTGAACAATTATCCAGGTGAAACTACTTATGGGATAACCAAATTCAGCATTGGTATTTGTGATGTAGATCTTTGTATCTTCAGGAATTTCGGTTTCTGCCGCCACGCTTACACTTACCATGGAAGGCAATACAAAATTTCCGCTGGAATTCTGGATTTTTGCAAAAGACATTCTATTTTCGATGGCATAAGAAAGACTCAAGAATCCGATCGAACCGGACATGTCAGCTATAAAACTTGCCATTTCTTCATTACTTCTGGTAGAAAAAGCAAAGAATTTCTTAAGAGGATTTTCTTTTCTGTTTTTCCATTCCGTACTAACTTTGCACAGGTAATCGTTAAATATTTTGGAGGTTCCGCTTTCATCGGCTCTGTTAATTATCAGAATTCTCTGGTTGGGAAGAACAACATCAGGATTCAATGTAGTGATCTCATCATCATTCCAATGTGTGATCTTTCCCATGAAGATTTTTACCAGTAGTTCCGAAGTTAAATTCAACATCGGTTTGGCAGGAAGATTGTATACAACTGCAACAGCTCCCAAAGAGGTGGGAATGTATAAAATATTTTCTGAATCAGCTTTTTCCATGATGATGTCTGTGGCAGCAAAATCAACGCTTTTTTCTTTTAAACGGAAAATTCCACTACCCGATCCAATTCCCTGATAACCGATTTTCTGGCCGGTTGCTTTTTCATATTCCAGGAACATTTTCTTATAAAGTGGTTCTGGGAATGTAGCGCCTGCTCCGCTCAGATCTTTTTCAAAATTGGAGCAGCCAATTACGATAAGAATAACAGTAACAATTATAAATAGAATTTTTTTCATTTATCCCTCATTAGATTGAACAGGAAGGCATTTTGGCACATGCTTCACGATATCTCCCTGACAAATGTAAATTGTATTTTCAGCTATATTTGTAGAAAGATCTGCAATTCTTTCATAATTCTTGGAGATCCTGTTCATATGAAGTGCGATCTCCACAGATATTTTCATATTATTAATAAGCAGTTTAAATATCCGATCATGAAGTCTGTCAATAGAATCATCTTGTTTTCTCACGTCCAATGCCAGTTCATTGTCTTCGTATATGAATGCACTCATAGCATTCTGCAGCATTTTCTTGGCATCTTTGGCCAGTTTTGCCAATTCGATGATAGGCTTGTAGAATGGTTTTTGCAGTAAGAATTTGTAGCTTCTGGCAATGTTCACCGTAAGATCACCCATTCTTTCTAATTCGATATTAATCTTCATTATTGCCAGTATCATTCGCAAGTTGCGGCATTCCGGTGTGTGCAAAGCTATCAGATTCATGCATAGTTCATCGATATCGTTATCCATTTTGTTCACGACAGTTTCCAATGCTAAAACCTGATTCAGATTCTCAGGTTTCTTCTCGATGTAACCCTTGAAACAAAGCTCCATCATGTTTTCGATCAGCATAGACTGCTCGATCAGCATTTTCTTTAGTTTTCCGATTCTTTCTGATAACATTTCAATCACCCGAATTTAAAATTTTATCCAAAAACACCTCTGTGATCAGGTTTTTAACCAAACACACCTGATAGATAAGCTTCCGTACGTTTATCTTTGGGAACTGTAAACATCTTCTTGGTTTCGCCAAATTCCACCATTTCTCCCAGATACATAAAAGCTGTGAAATCGGAAATTCTACCTGCTTGAGCGATATTGTGGGTTACGATCAGGATGGTAACCTTAGTTTTCAAATCCAGACAGAGTTCTTCGATCTTGGCTGTAGATTGCGGATCCAGAGCCGAAGTCGGTTCGTCCAATAATAGAATATCGGGATTATTTGCCAATGCCCGGGCAATACACAAACGCTGCTGCTGACCGCCCGATAAAGAGAATGCAGATGCAGAAAGTCGATCTTTAACTTCATCCCAGAGCCAGGCATTTTTCAAACTTGTTTCCACCACTTCATCGATGTAAGATTTATTTTCGCCGCGTATTTTTAAGCCATAAGCGATGTTGTTATAGATTGTTTTTGGAAAGGGATTCGGTCGTTGAAATACCATTCCTACTTTTGTACGAACCCTGGTTACATCTGTTTTAGGTTCATAAATATTATGTTTATTCAGAAGAACTTTGCCTTTGATCTTAGCTTCCGGAATTAGATCATTCATTCTGTTAAAACAGCGCAGCAGAGTAGATTTTCCGCAGCCGGAAGGTCCGATTAAGGCGGTAACTTTTCTATCGTAAATCGGTATGTTCACATCTTTCAGCACATGCTTTTCGCTGAACCAGAGATTCAAATCTTCGGTGCGAATATGAGCTGTAATTTGATTTTTGTTTTCGTTTACCATTTTCTCTTTTTCCTTATATTATATCGAATTATTATTGCTACAGTACTAACCAGTAAGACCAATGCCAGAAGTACAACTGCAGTTCCATAAGCTATTGGAACTTGTTTATCGGCATGAGCACCTTCCGTCATCAATGCATAAATATGATAGGGAAGAGCCATCACTTCATCCATTACGCTGGTGGGAAGGTGACGAGTATAAAAAGTAGCTGCAGTGAACAGGATCGGAGCAGTTTCTCCTGCTACGCGACCAATGCTGATGATTGCACCGGTTAATATATTGGGTAGTGCGGTTGGCAGTATGACCCTTAAAATTGTCTGTCTTTCTGTAGCTCCCAGAGCCAGAGATGCTTCTCTGAAATCATGAGGAACACTACGCAGAGCTTCTTCACTGGCGTTTATCATCACAGGAAGTGCCAGAATTGCCAAAGTAAGCGATCCTGCCAGCATCGATACATCCATCTGGAAAAGCTGCACGAATACTGCCATCCCAAATAAACCGTAAATAATGGAAGGAACACCAGCCAGAGTGTTTACTGCAATTCTAACCAGCTTTACGAACCAGGCCGGTTTTGCATAACTTACCATATAAATCGCTGTGAAAACGCCTAGCGGGAGTGCGATCAAAATTGAAAGAATCGTTAAATAGAAAGTTCCCATTATTGCCGGAAAAATTCCACCTTCGGTCATAAATCTGCGGGGAGATTCTGTAAGGAATGACCAGGTGACCACTTTCCCGCCTTTACTGAAAATAACATAAAGGAACATGATCAGGAAAATAGCTGTGATCGCAATAAAAAGACGAAGCGCATTTACACCTAAAAACTGTTTTAATTCTCTTTTGTTCATAAATAAACCTTCACTAAATCGTCATTCTGCCTGCCAAGCCGAAGCCGAGCAAAGGCTGGACGTTTCTTGCACGTTGTTGTTATTTCTTCGTGCCGCTTTGCCGGTACAGGTGGGAAGATTCTCGTCATCAAGGAATCCAGGTCAGTTTCCCTTTTATGTGTCGCTTTTGAAAGCAGAACGTCACTTTCCTCAGTTTTTTCTAGGGGGGAAGTCCCGAGGTCATCCTGAGTGATTCGGCTTCTGCCGAATTGTATCGAAGGATCGGGACAGAGGGGTTTTGTTAGTTCAATAATAAATGATTTAAATTTAATCGAACCCCCTCCCAGTGGAATATCCATAGGATTCCACGGGATAAATTTTATTCCCCCTTCTAAGGGGGACATTGCATAAGACTCTCCAAAAATAAATAATTTTTTATCGATCATCATGTCTGATTCCTTTTCTTTTGGAAAACAAACTCTGTTATCAGGTTTGTGATAAACGTAATAATAAATAATACTACTGCAATTCCAAACAGTGCATGAAAATGCGGACTGCCAAAAACAGTCTCGCCCATTTCGGCGGCAATTGTAGCTGTCATTGGTCGTACAGGATCGAACATGCTGGTTGGAATCTGAGCTGCGCCACCGGCAACCATGATTACTACCATTGTTTCTCCGATCGCTCTACCAAATCCTAAAATGATACTTCCCAAAACTCCTGAACGAGCTGCTGGAAGCACAACGCGCACTATAGTTTCCCAACGATTTGCACCCAAAGCAAGCGAGGCTTCTCTCAAACTTTTGGGTACCGTAGAAAGTGCATCTTCGCTCATGCTGGAAACTATCGGTACAACCATAATCCCCAGGATTATAGAAGCAGAAAGTGCATTCAAACCTGTGGGAATTCCAAAAACTTTTATTAAAAATGGTGATAGGAATGCCATTCCAAAAAGGCCATAAACCACAGAAGGAATTCCAGCCAGAAGTTCGATGATCGGTTTTATTATTTCTTTTGTTCTCGGACCGGCAATTTCTGAAATATAAATGGCAGAACCAAGACCGAGAGGTATGGAAATAACCAAAGCTCCGGCAGTTACAACCAGCGATCCCACAATCAGAGAAAGAATTCCAAAATCCGGCGGATACATGGTGGGATGCCATTTTGTGCTTCCTATAAAATCTTTTAATTTTATAAGATTGAGGATCGGAATACCTTCGGTAAACAGACTGAAAATGATTCCAAAAAGTGCAACTATGGTGAATAAGGAAGCGATGTAGGTGATGCTTTTAAATATTTTTTCTTTATAATTATTCATGAGTTACTCCCGTCATTCTGCCTGCCCTGTGGAATGCAGCTTTGCTGCTGGTTTTTCCAATTCCACCGGGCCTGCCCTGTGGAATGCAGCTTTGCTGCTGATTTTTCCAATTCCACCGGGCCTGCCAAGTCGTAGCAGAGCAAAGGCTGGACGTATCTTGCACGATGTTCTAACGGCTTCGTAATACTTTGCCGTAACAGGTGGGAAGAATTTATTTATCAAAAAATCCTGTTTAGCTCCCCTTCGTAAGGGGAGAAGTCGACGCAGTCGACAGATGGGTTCTGTTAGTTCAATAGTTAATGTTTTAATATTAAACGAACCCCCTCCCAGTGGAATATCCATATGATTCCACGGGATAAATTTTATTCCACCTTCTAAAGGGGACTTATCATTGGGAACCTCAGAAAGACGATTATGATAAATATTATTCATCACTTAATCCTTACATAACCTTGTTCTTCCACGCTTTTCTGTCCTTCTTCCGACAAAATATAATCGATGAATTCCAAAGCGGGTTTGCGAGGTTGGGAAGATGTGTACATATATAATAATCTGGTTAATCTGTATTCATTTGATTGAGCTGTTTCGTTGTTGGGAAAAACACCATCGATGGAAAGAGTTTTCAATTCATCATTCACATATCCCAATCCAATATATCCGATAGCTCCCGGCGTGTAACTTACGGTTGTAGCAACAGCATTATTCGAAGCTAATCGCATGGAATTTTCTTTAACCTGGGAACTGTCTAAAACCACTTCATTGAAAACCAGGAAAGAACCGGAAGAAACATCTCGAGAAATAACAATGATCTCCATGTCTTTTCCTCCAATTTCTTTCCAGTTGTTTATTTTTCCGGAATAGATGGATTTCAATTCTTGCATGCTAAGATTTGTTAAGGGATTATTTTTGTGAACTACAATTGAAATAGCATCTTTGGCGATAGCAGTTTCGATGAGATCGGAGTCCTTTTCCTCCACCAGATCAGCTTCTTTATTGGTTATTCTTCTCGAAGCATTTCCGATATCAATGGTTTGATTGATGGCAGATTTGATGCCAATACTGCTGCCGCCGCCACGTACTGAAATATTGATCTCGGGATTTTTATCCATATAAGCTTCTGCTGCAGCCTGAACGATCGGTAAAATAGTAGTAGAACCGGCAGTATTAATTGTTGTGGATTTCTGGGAACAAGCCAGAACCAAAACCAAAACTGCCACTCCGGCCAGTATCAGGATGAGCAACTTTTTTAATATCATAATATCTTCCTAAATTTAAAAAAACGGGGAGACGGGAAAAGCCTCCCCATTTCGTTAGTTGTTATTTTTAGTTTACGCTGATGAATCCTTGTTCTTCAACGAGTTTCTGTCCTTCGGGGGAAAGGATGAAATCAATGTATTCTTTTACCAGTCCTTTAGGTTTTCCATTTGTGTACATGTGCAATGTTCGAGCTATAGGATAGGATTTATCTTGAATAGTAATTTTTGTAGGCATCACGTTGTTCACTTTCACTACATTCACAGAATTGGTGATATAACCGAGTCCGGCATATCCGATAGCACCTGGTGTGCTTTCTACTGTAGAAACAACAGCATTATTGGAAGCAAGCATCAAAGCACTACTGATTTGGGTAGAACCACTTAGAACCAGAGAGTTGAAAACTTCAAATGTACCGGAAGATACATCACGGCTGATAATAACAATAGGCATAGAAGGTCCGCCAATGTCTTTCCAGTTGCTGATCTTGCCCATATAAATATCTTTAATTTGCTCAACAGTAAGATTTTTTACAAGGTTATCTCTGTGAACAACCATGGCGATTCCGTCGTTTGCCACAACGTTTTCATAAGGATTGATACCGCTTTCACGAGCAGCTGCAATTTCTTTGGCTTTGATATGACGGGAAGCATCACCGATATCTACTGTGCCAGCCATGATGGAAGCGATACCAACGCTTGATCCGCCACCACGAACTGAGATGTTTACATCAGGATTTTGATCCATGAAAATCTCGGCTGTAGCTTGAGCGATTGGAAGTACAGTTGTAGACCCGGAAATTGTGATCTGTTTGCCTTTTTTTGCAAAAACCGGAAAAGCTACCAGGGCTAAAAGGGCTATAATAAGTATAGTTTTTTTCATTTTAATTACCTCAATTTATTTCTTGTTAATTGTTTCGGAGAAGATCCAGCGCAGCTGAACCAGAATCTGGTTTACGGCATCAGATTCATCTTCGAAGGTCGTGGTTTCATAGTTGGCCTGAACAAAAAGTACAGGCTTGTTTTTGCTGTCGCGCAGCATATTGTAATTCACACCGGCGATCAGAGTGTTTTTTCCATCATCATCTGTATCTGTATCAGGATCGTAGATGTCGTAACGAGCAATAATATCGAACGAATTATTAACTTTAAATACAGGCATTACAGAAATCACAGAAGAAGTTACATCGTCCACTGCATCATCGTTTGGCATGGCTTTTACTTTATTCAAATACTGGCCTAAAACGCTGAACGGACCATAAGCAAACTTGGCAACGCCAGCCATCATGTTGTATTCTTCACGAGCTGGATTGTCGATCATATTTCCGGTTCCATCATCTACTTCCTTGTCTTTGACAGTTTTGATCATATAAGAACCGCCGAGAGTAAGACCAACGATCGGAGTTACACGGATGTTTCCCAGGAAGTTCATGTCTTTGTTGATATCACCTGCTGTTTTCTTGTAGCCTTCACCGTTGTAAACTGCCAGAGCATAAGTTCCCAAGCCGTTTGGAAGATAACCGCTGAATCCCATACCATAATCTGTGGAGCTGACAAATTTGTACTTGTCAGATGGATCTTTTTCGATGGTTGTGTAGTTCCAATCATAGATCGTTCCAAAATAAGTTTTCATCAAGCCAACAGTAACTTTACTGTTTTTTACGGGAATAAGTTCGCTGAAATCAAGATAAGCATACTTCAGCTTCATACCAACACCGTCGCCCACATCGTCGCTGAAAAAATCCAGATTGAAGCGTCCCTTGATTTTTCCCGTGAATTTAGGTTCTAAACGCAAATAACCTCTTTTCAGTGCCATCTCATTTTTCTGAACTTCACCGTCGATTGTTTCATAACTCCAACGATTCCAAAGTTCCATTTTAAGTTTGGTTTCTGCATTCAAAATACCAAAAGCAACAATTGCCAAAATAACGATAAAAAGTGTTTTTTTCACTCTTTCCTCCTTTTTTTTAAGATGCTGTTGCATCATTTTTTTTCACACCCTGTTGTACGATGCGAAAGTTAAAGAAGTATAAACGAATTGTTAAGATTGTGTTAAGAAGGATGCTAACATACTGCAATATAGATCATTAGTCTTTGGAAAATATAATATTTAAAATTACATATTTTTTTCAACATCATAAAATATTTGACACATTACTCTTTTATCAGAATTTTCCGATATTAGCCCAAATCGGAATTTTTGGAGGTAGCTTGTGAATAAAAGGAATTTGATATTATTTTTTCTATTTATAATTATTTTTTATAACATTGAGCTCCCTCTAAAAAGTATCAAAAAAAAACCTTTTCAATAAATATGAATTTTTTCATATTGAATCCATAAATAAGTGAAAAAAGGTATTGGTAATGTTTCGAAAAAATAGCGACCATAAACAAATGGATATATTT
>JAIPJH010000029.1 GCA_021734245.1 Candidatus Cloacimonadota bacterium
AAATATATCCATTTGTTTATGGTCGCTATTTTTTCGAAACATTACCAATACCTTTTTTCACTTATTTATGGATTCAATATGAAAAAATTCATATTTATTGAAAAGGTTTTTTTTTGATACTTTTTAGAGGGAGCTCAATCTTTTTTCCCAATAAAAGCCAGACGCCCAGCGTTCCAATCAAAGTATTTCCCAAAGCAATCCACAGACCCGACAAACCAAAAGCCCAGCCGATCTTGCCGGCAAATCCGATGAAAAGCACGGCTGAAAAATAAGCCGTTCCATAACTGAATGCTGTCATCCACGGACCGATCTTGCCGCCGCCAACTGCGAAATCATGGAAGGATTTTGTTTTTCTGGAACCTCTTATTCCAATATAAACTATCATTGCTGCATACAAAAATACTGCAATATACCTTGCTATCATATTTTTTCTCTCCTAATTATTTTTATCCTGCAATCGAATTCAATGTATCCAGAAGTTCTTTCCTCACGTCTTTCACATCTTCAAAAATGATGCGGGTTACGCAGGAAATCAGCGGAATGGAAAGATTGAATTTTGCCAGTTTGATGATCGTTTTTGCCATCGAAACACCTTCTACAACCATGCCTACCTCTTTTAATGCTTCATCACGAGAATAACCTTGAGCCAGAAGTCTACCGAATTTCCTGTTCCTACTGTTTTCTGAAATGCAGGTCGTGATAAGATCTCCCATCCCGGCAATGCTGTAAGCGGTTTTGTGATAAACACCCAGAAACTTCATCACAGTTACAAATTCGTGCACACCGTATGTCATGATCAAACCAAAAACGTTGGTTTTAAAGCCCAGTCCGTCTGCAATTCCTACTGCCATGGCAATTAATCCTTTCATGGCTGCAGCTAATTCTACACCTTTCACATCGCGGCTGAATTCAAATTTGAGTAGATCGTTATCAAGTTCACTTTGCAGATGAAAAAGTACAGCAATATCACGAGAAGCCAGAACTGCTTTAGCCGGAATTCCTTCTGCCAGTTCTCGAGCAATTGTAGGTCCGGAAAGATTGGCATATTTTGCTTTGGGAAGTTTTTCATTGATTATCTGGCCAACTGTCATCAAAGTGGAATGCTGAACACCTTTGGAAGCATTTAAAATAATGCATTCTTCTATATTGTTGTTTTTAAATTCCGTCATCAAAATATCCATTTTACTGGAAGGGATCGCTGTAATGACGATATCATCCGGCTGGATGGAACGGGAAAATTTTTCTTCCACATTTATATTTTCTGGTAATTTAATGCCGGGTAAAAATTGAGATTCATTTGATTTATTGATCATATCAGCTTCGGCTTTATTGATCGTCCAAAGATAAACCGGTCGCTTTTGAGAAAGAACAAGGGCGAGCGTTGTTCCCCAATTTCCGGAACCGATTATGATAACTTTACCGTTAATTTCTTTTTCCATTTTTTTCTCCCACTAATTCTGAACAAGTCTTAAAAGATATTTTATATCGTAAAGATTTTTTTGATTCAGTTATTTATTCATATCATTTTTGCTAATAATAACAAAAAAAACTGGAGTATAATTACTCCAGTTTTTTATTAGCTAAGTTTATTCAGCTATTTATTTAAGGAGAATCATTTTCTTGGTAGAAGTATAATTTAAAGTTTTCATTTTATAGAAATAAATTCCACTTGCTACCTTTTTATTATTCGAATCATATCCATTCCAGATAACACTATGATTTCCGGCTTCAAGATTATCTTGAAGCAATGTGGAAACCTTCTTACCTCGAATATCATAGATTTCTAAAACAATTTTTTGTTCAGCGGATAAACTAAAATTGATATTAGTTGTTGGATTAAATGGATTAGGATAATTTCCCTTTAATTCCGTTTTGATGTTGATAAGATCATCATTACCAGTTCCATTATAAACAAAATCTATTGTAACCATCGGAGATATGCCAGATGTGTAAACAGCTTCTATTCCTGCGGTGTAATTTGTTCCAGAAATTAGATCGTAAAAATACCAGTAATTTTCGGAGGTTGTTCCTACCATTACATCATCTAAATAGATATTGTAATTTTCCAGTTCACGTTCATTTCTGCTTGATCTACTAAGAGATGGTTCGTTCCATGTTAAATGAGCTGTAGTCTCGTCGATCTGCAGATTTGCAGGTGGGAGCAATTGTTCAATGATTTCTACCTGTACAGGATCTGTTGCTTCAGATTCCAAATAAGCTGCATTCATCACCTCATAAACTGTCGTAATGCTGTAAGTGTAAGATCCAGCCTGCAGATTTTCATCAATATATTCGGATTCGATTTCCGGTATTTCAGCTACCAAAATTCCATCACGATAGATGTTGTAACTATCTACAATATAATCGCCATACAGAAGGTTATCTTTTGTGCGATCGAAAGGTTGCAGATATTCAAAGAAAGCTCTTATTTTCCAATTAGCATCGATGTTATAATCTGTGCTGAGATGCTGCCAGTTATCTATTTCACCGATCAGATCAGCCTTATCATTGGCAGCGGGACCTTCATCATAAGCCAAAGGTGCAGAAGTATAATTGGAACATTCAATTCCAATGATAAATTGAGAACTGGACTGCATATTGAAAATATCAAAAATATCCACGTAATTCCATTCTCCCGGAACTACAGAATCCAGAATTTGCTCTTCATTCAACATCCATTGACCCGGCATGAAAGGATCATTCGTCCAGATTTTTACAGTATAATCAGCATCTTCCAACGGATAAAAACCGATCAATGCTATTTGATGACTATTAAAATCGATCAAATCCCACTCATCGTATTTAACTGCTGCCAGAAAAGTATCACCATTATCACCAAAAGCTCCGCCAATAGAAATATCATCCCAACTGAACCAGTCGCCGGTATCTACGGGTCTATCCCAGGCGAGATGAACATTCTGATTTTCCACATCGGCACAAAGATTTGCAGCCGGAGGCATCACATCCTCTCCGATCACAATATACACGGAAGAAGAATTTATCGATTCACCTTGTTGATAAACTGCTTTTATATTATAGCCAAATTCTTCTCCTATTTGAACGTTTGTATCAATGTATTGAGTTTCGGTAATAGGAGTGGGATTTTGCAATTCATCCCAGCGATAAACATTGTAACCAACCAGATCAGCTCCCGCCGGCAATTGTGGTTCTGACCAGTAGAGTTCAGCATGATCATCGACAGGTAATCCATAGGCATTTTCCGGCGGGAAAAGCACCAAAACTTCAGCTGGATCGGATAAAGCCGATACTCCTTCATCAAACACACTTTGAACTGTGTATTGATATGTTTCGATGTTGGTGAGGTCAAAATCTTCGTACATGTTGGGAAATCCGCTGATGATTTGAGAATTTAACTGAATTCCATCCCGAAAAATATTAAATCCCAGCAGATCGCGAGATTCAAAAGGATCAGACCAACTGATTCTGATATGCAGTTCAGGCTCCAGCAGCAAAGAGGCAAAGGTTATTTCTGGTGGATTCAAATAGCCTACTTCTACGGTCACACTATCGGTAAGAGCAGATTCGCCATCGGGGTAAACCGTGCTTGACTGATAGGAATAAATTCCCTGAGCTAAACCAGAATCAAGATAGGAACAAACTGGCAAAGGTGTAGAATTAACCAGTGAATTATTTCTATACAGATTGTATCCTAAAACGACAGGATTATTGCAATGAGTTCCCAGTCTGATCATAGCATCCTTGGCATCTGTGCCGTTGAACGGCTGCCAGTTGTTACCATCATCAAACGTAACAAAAGACATTCCATCAGGATCGCTGGTATCGCAACCCAAATCAAAATAATCTGCCGAAATGTCATCCTGACACCATTCCAGACAGGCATATACAACTTGACCATTATTCAAGAGAGCATTAACAGGAACATCAATCCAGACAGGATCACTGGCCGGATCGTTGGGAAGATTTACAATTTCTACTGGTCCTGCAATAATATTATTCAGGTCTGGTTGTCCAATGTTATCACCAACCAGATAGCATTTCATTACTGCATCATCAGCGGCAGGAATGCTGGTCCCAAAATCAATGAAATATGAGAGGTATTTAAGATTGAGTGGTTGATCAGGAATAAATCTGCTGGCCACGATTTGTGAAGTTGTTGTAGATTGAAAATTCAGGAATTCTTCGGCAACACTGTCATCATAACAAAATTCTACTGTTGGATCATCTTCACACTGCGGCCAATTCAGCTCCACTTCATCCAGGCTTATAACATTTGCATTCAAAAAAGAAGGAGCAGGATTATCGATGATGGGATTGAGGAAAAATGAAAATTCCAGATCATCACCATTTGATAATACGATCAATTCACTTGCCGGTTGAAATCCCGGAGCAGTTACCATCAGTTCATAATTTCCCGGTCCTACATCATCAAAATCGAAGCCGTAATCACTGCTGCCAAATCCGCCTTCATTGCTTGTGATCTGTCCGATTCCATCTATTTGAACCACAGCATCTGTAATTGCAGACATATCATCACTATTTATCACATGCCCATAAACACCGGCAGAAGGCAAGGCAGAGCCATCATTGATCAAAATGTTATCCAGCCACCACCAATCGATGCTGAAAGCATCTGCACCATAAGCTCTGAAACGAACTTGAAAAACTTGTCCCGCTACCAAATTTGTAATGTCAAAACTTTCCTGTATCCAATCAAATCCGCTGTTACTATTATCATAATTGGCTATTTCAATCCAATTTGTACAATCAAATACTTCTACGGCAAAATGTTCTAAACCAGTTACGTCATAATGTTGTGCAAATAATTCATAATCAAGTGTTATTGTAGA
Organism: Candidatus Cloacimonadota bacterium; assembly: GCA_021734245.1. NCBI lineage: Bacteria > Pseudomonadati > Candidatus Cloacimonadota > Candidatus Cloacimonadota bacterium. The sequence continues at coordinate 4,830 of JAIPJH010000029.1, forward strand.
ACTATTTGTAGCATCAATTTGCGGGCTGACCAAAGCATAAGAATAATCCAGTTGATCGCCAAAACCAAATTCGGCGATATTGAAATAATCATTGCTCAAAACACCAATCGCCCAGTTACCCTGTTCAGGATCGAAAGTCCAGTTATTAGCGGCAAAATCTCCGCTTATCCAGTTTTCGATAAAAGGCATCGTTACTGCTGGTACGCTGCCATCCGAAACATGTATATTATCGATGTTCCAGAACATGAAATCGAATGAGTTAATTCCGGTTGTTCTAAAACCAATTTGAAAGTTTGTGCCAGCTGCATATTGAGATATATCAAATTCATCATGCTGCCAATCACCAACTGCCGGAATGGCAGAATCATAAGTTACCAGGCTTGTCCAATCTCCACCAACCGGCCGAACTTCGATACTCATCTGATTTGTTCCAGCCATCATGAACATGGATTTGATGTCATAATCCAGCATAACCTGCGTCAGTTGAGAAGCATCAAATTCCTGACTGATCAGTACATATTCATAATTCATCAAAGGTGGATTTGCACCGAATCGGGCACTGCTGCCAGGATTTCCCATGCTGGGATAAATTGTCCAGTTTCCAGGATCGTTGTTCTGGAAGGTCCAGTTATTTGTCGTGAAATCTCCCGATTCCCAATCTTCCATAAAATTGAGACCACTCAAAAAACTAATTGAGCAGATTAATATACTCATTAAAATTAAATTTCTAAAGTTCATTTCTTCTCCTTATTTTGGGAAGATGCACCTGAAAACAGATGCATCTTCCTGATTGATTTTATTTTAAAAGCACCATTTTGCGGCTGTATGTTTGATGGTCGAATTTAATTCGATAGAAATAAGTTCCGGATGAAACTGCTTTTCCATATTCGTCGGTACCATTCCATAAAATCTGATGATTGCCAGTGTTAAGTTCAGAATGCAGTAAGCTGGTTACTTTCTGACCTTTTAAATTAAAGATATCCACATCTACTTTTCCGGCTGTCGGAAGTGAAAACTCAATTCTGGTTTCCGGATTGAAAGGATTGGGATAATTATTATGTTCTATCTGTTGATGAGAAACGATCTGAGAATGATCAATTCCTGTTGCAGAATACTGACAACTATACAGTCCTCCATTATTAGAGCTTAACCATAAAGTTCCCATCCCATCAGTACCAATTGCTGTTACAAGATTGGAAACCAAGCAGGAATTTTCCATATCGATAACTTCTGTTTCATCGCCATCCCACATTATTACACCGTTTCCGTTTGTTCCTATCCAGAATCTGCCATATTCATCTTCAGTCATTTTTGTGATGGCAATTTCACCTATTTGGGAATTATGAGAAATCCACTCTTCATTTTCAAAGCTGAACAAGCCAACTTCGCTGCCTGCCCAGATCGTGTTGTTGCTGTCTAAGAATAAACTGGTCAGTAGTCCTGTTGTTAAGTTGCTGTTATTGGGCAAAAAGCTTTCCCATTGCAGATTGTTTATATCTGAAACATCAACTCGAAAAACGCCGGCTCCGGTAGAAATCCAGAGAAGTGAAGTTCCCGGAACGAACATAACATCTGTAATCCAGCTGCTGTATAAGGGAGAATTATCATGTGTGTATTCTGTCCAGCTGAATCCATCATACATTGCCAGGCCGTTCAAACTACCCGCCCAAATGTTTCCGTTCAAATCTACATCTACACATTGAGCAGAAAGAAATGGATAGCCGGAGGTATAGGTATTGTGAATTGTCCAACTGCCGTTTTCTTTAATGGCAACGCCGCCGTACATATTGTAAATGGAACAGGCTTGATCATTATCCACACCAGTTGCCACATAGATATTGCCATTTGATTTTGGTTTTATATCGTTCACCAGGTAGGTTTGGAATGTGTCGTATCCCCAGCTGTCCCAGGAACCATAAGTATTGCTGATGAGAGCATTTTCGGCTGGATTTGTACCACCAAATGGATACCAGCCGGTGCCGAAATACATTTCTCCTTGATCGGTGGCAGCAATATCCCAGAAACTATTATAAGTAATAGGACAATCATCGTCACTGTATTCATATTCCACAAAACTGCCGTTTTGTAAATAGTAAAGTCCACCAGAATATTTAGAAACCCAAACTTCGTTTTCGGAAGTCGTGAATATTTTCTGTATAAAACAACCATAAAATTCATCGGAATAAACTTCCCAACTGCCTTCCGAAAAACAACCAACAGCATTGATGTAGGAGCTAACCCAGATTTTATCATCGCTGGTAACCGAAACAAACCAGTAAAAATCCAGAGGGGAAGGAGCTTGATAAAATACAAAACTGTTACCATCATATTTATACAAGCCATAACTTCCTGTATCGCAGGCTACGTTTCCACCCAAACCAAACCAGAGATTTCCCTGACTGTCTTCGGCGATGTTCATTACATCCCATTCCTCGTTTTCTGTATATCCGGCAGGAGGTGGACAGATTTCATCATCGAACATTTCCCAGCCGGCAGAATCCAATTTACAAATTCCTCCACCTGTACTGGTGTAAAGTTGTTCGTCGTAATCCGGTCCTACAGCAGCCCAGATAATTCCGTTGGAATCTTTCAGCAGAGACATAACAGAGTTTGCATTCAAAGCAGAATTGGATTTATTATAATGCTGCCATTGGTTTGTATCGGGATCAAAACTGGAAATACCACCCATTTCATCTGAGCGATATCCATAAGAAATCCAGACAAGACCATTATCATCAAATTCTATATCGGAAATCAAATGACCGCGGATTTCTGAATTTGCCATGTTGTAGTTTGTGGTTGTTCCATCTGGATGCATAACTGTGATACCACCACAATTTTCTCCACCAAAAAACAAATCGTGAACATGACCGAACCAGATATTTCCCTGATCATCTTCACTGATACAATTGATGTAGTTTGTGTCGATTGGATAATTTGTTGAATTCAAAGTAACATTTTCTCCGGTTACTTTATCGATAGATAACATACTAAGCGGACTGCCAAATAGAAGTGTGTCATCACTTTCGTGCATGCACAACATATTATAAGGATAAGTATAACCAGCCCAGTTACTAACCTGTGACCACAACAGTAATGAAGTCATCACCATTACAAATAAAACTACTAATTTCCTACACATTTTTCCTCCTTGTTTTTTGCAAAAATGTTTTCTATTTTTTTTATCAACAGCTCAAAATTGAGCGGTTTATCGAAGAAATGAGCATTATTTTCTTTTACAATCTGGATCATTTCTTCATTGGGAATGCCGGAATAAACGATGATATCAGCATCGGATTTCTGCTGACGAATTTGATGCATCACTTCCAAACCATTCAGGGAAGGCATCAGATAATCCGTTACAACAACAGCAATAATCTGAGGATCGTAGGCTGCTACTGCTTCTTTCGGATCATTGAACTTCCGGGTGGGAAATCCGTTCATTTCCAAAGCCTTGCCAACAATATTCAAAGTGAATCTGTTATCATCAATTAACATTACATGCTTATTTTTCATTTTCATTATCTCCTTTCCAAAACACACCAGAATTATCAGCATACCTTGTGCCAAACAAAAATCAAACCGCACAAAATCTTATATTGCAGGAAGTTAGGAGTTTTATGTTGGATAATTTGGTATCCGTTCAGAATTGACAGATAATGCGTTTTGAATCATTCGAAATGAATTATTGCTTCATTATGAATAAAAAAAAACGTTCATTCCGAGCAAGAATGAACGTTTTATAAAAAGGCTGAAAATAATTTTACATTTCGTTTATTATACGGCGGATTTTATTTACCGAGATTCCCAGATAAGCTGCTGTTTTAGTTTTATTGTTATCAAATTTCTGCAAAATTCTTCTTACAAATTTTTCCTGAAAATCATAGAAATCCAGAGAATCCTCTGGTAATGAAATACTGAATGTTGAAGGATTGTTTTTGAGTTTTTCCTGTTCATTCAGAAAGTCAAAATGTTCAGGAAATAGTTCTATATTTTCATATAAAAAACTAACTCTCTGCATAGCATTTTTTAGTTGTCGAACATTTCCTGGCCAATGATATTTTAAAAGAAATGTTTCCGTTTCTTTATTCAATATTTTTTGCTTTTTGTTTTGTTCTGTGGCACTTTGTTCCAAAAACATTTTTGTTAATGGTAAAATATCATCTTTTCTTTTTCTCAATGAAGGCACAATTACATTTGTAGTATTGATGCGATAAAAAAGATCGCTGCGAAATTTACCATTTTCTATAGCTTCTTCAAGATTTGAATTTGTAGCACAAATTATTCTCGAATTAAGTTTAATTTTTTTTACACCACCCACTCGATAAAATTCTTTTTCTTCTAAAACTTTTAAAAGTTTAGGTTGTAAACTCAACGGCATATCACCAATCTCATCCAGAAACAAAGTTCCATTACCTGCCATTTCCAATTTACCTTTTTTACCCTTTTTGTCTGATCCGGTAAACGCACCACCTTCGTAACCAAAAAGTTCACTTTCAAAAAGTTGCTCGGAAATTGCCGAACAATTCAAAGATATAAAAGGTTCATCTGTATCGCCATCTGAATAATGGATCAAACGGGCAATAACTTCTTTTCCAACTCCAGTTTCACCTTGAATTAAAACTGGAATATCCGGATTGTGATGTAATTTTTCGGTAAGTTTCTGCAACTTCTGCATTGGTTGGGAATGCATTCCTATCGAGCCTATACCTACTAACTGAGCGTAAGCAGATTTGATGGTTTTCAATTGATTCTGCAATTCGGCACAAGTAGAATTCAGTTTTTCATCAAATTGATTATTCAGTTCAAAGTTTTCTCGCAATAAAGTTTGGTGTTCTGCCACTCTTTCCACGATCATAGCCAGAAGTTCAACATCTACTGGTTTCTTCAGAAAATCATACGCTCCAGCTCGAATAGCCTGCAGGGCAAATTCCAGATTGGCATGACCTGTGATTAACACAATATCCGTGAAAAGACCTTCCGGTTTTGCTTTTATTTTTTCTATCAGCTCGATTCCGGTCATACCCGGCATTCTGATATCTGAGATCAGAAGCGGAAAAGGTTCTTTCTCGTAAATCTTGAGTGCTTCCTGAGCATTATCTGCCACCAGCACTTGATGGTTCAGATTGAATGTGAGAAAATTTGCGATTGATTTTCGCACCATTGGTTCATCATCGATTACCAGGATTCTCATTATTTTACCTCTTTGGCGGCAGGAAATTCGAGCTGGAAAGTAGCACCACCCAGTTTGTTGTTTTCAGCAGAAATATTTCCCTGATATTTATCTATATAATTTTTTACAATTGCCAGCCCAAGTCCCATTCCTTTGCCGGGTTTTTTGGTAGAAAAGAAAGGATCATATAATTTGCCGCCGATATCCGGTGGTAAACCTGCCCCGTTATCTGAAACTGTTATTAAAACAGTATCGGTCTGGCTGCGGGAAGAAATCCTGATAAATTTTTCCATTTTATCAGTTTCATCCAAAGCATGCATGGCATTTACAACAATATTGATGATGATCTGTTCGAAATGTATTTTTTCCAGAGAAATCTGCGGCAGATCTTCTGCCAGTTCCAATTCCAGGAAAATCCCATGAGAATACAGTTGCCTTTCGATAAGACTGAGACCGGATTTGATCGCGGAATTTACATCTATTGCCTCCATTTGATGGGAAGTGGGCATATTCCAGAAAGATCGCATATGCTGAATTATTTCATTGATATGATTCACCGCTTTGGAAATATCTCGTAATCCATCCAGAAAACCTTCCGGCAAAACATTATTATTGTTTTTGTTCCAATATAAAATGCTTTCAGCGCTTACTTTGATGGCGCATAAAGGTTGATTGATTTCATGTGTTATTCCGGCAGTCATCACACCTATAGAAGCAAGTTTGGAAACTTTTTCCGCCATTTGCTGAGCTTTTAATGTGTTAGTTTCTATTTCATAATTTGCCTGCAATTTTGCCAGTCGATCTGCCATTCTATTTGTATATATTTTTTTATCCAGATTCACGTATTTTTTCAGATAATCAAGAGCTTTGCCCAGATCATCTCTCGATTCGTGAACTTCATGCAAAGCTTTATAAATGTGGATCAGATATTCTCTGTTTTGATGTTCCAGGGCTTGCTGCTCTGCTATTTCCAGATATTTCACAGCTTTTGAAAAATCCTGATTCCTCTGATAGGCAGTTCCCAGATAATAGCTGGTAATCATGGGAGTATCATCTTTTCTTTGTTGGGAAAGTTGCAGTGTCTGATGAAGAATTTCAATTGCTTTATCGTATTTTTTTTGGTTCAGATAGATCTCTCCCAGATTTATATGAGCAAAAATGTGTGTTCTGGCTCGATCGGGATGAGATTTTTCCCGGCGAGAGAATTCTAAAGCTATCTTGCCATATTCCAAGGCTTTATCATATTGCTTCAAATGATTATGCGCATGACATAAATTATTGAAGGTTCTGGCAGAGCTTGGATTATGTTCCAAGGAAAGCTGAAATTGTCCTAAAGCTTTTTCATAATTATTCATTTTTATATAAATATTTCCAATGTTATTATAACCTTCGGCAATAGTGATATCATTTTTCATTTCCTGATGTAATTGCAGCGCTTTCAATTGATATTCCAAAGCTTCATCGTAATTGTTCAAATAGGAATTCATCAATCCAATCAGATAATTGGCAGAAGCTTCATATTTCTTATCGTTTGTTGTTTTGGAAAGATCTAATAATATTTCTGCATACTTTTTGGCTTCTGAAAATTCGGATTGCTGCCACAATGTCTCTGCCAGCATTTCCAACGTTTTCAACCGTTTTTGCTGATCCAGTTTTCTGTTCAACTGCTTTTTCAATTCTTCTACATTTTTCATCTCTCTTTTCTCCCGCATCATTATTTATGATGCTTCCGACAACCCAGTCTTTGAAGATGTATTTTCAAGTAAAGAATTTTTTGATAACTGAACTCCAGTATTTCCAGTAAAGAAAAAAAAGAATTGACCGGAGTTAGAATATCATTTACATTTAAATAGAAATAATTAGTAAAAAAATATTGGAGGAAAAATGGAAAACGAAAAAATCCTGACTGCCCTAAAAGATGCAATGAAAGGAGAATTTGACAGCATTGCTGTTTACCAGAACGCCAAACATAATTCTCGGGATAAAGAAGTGATGAAATTCTTCGATAACAGAGCAAACGAAGAAAAGAAACATTACAATTATCTTTTGGCTTTATATCAGGCTATCAAAAATTACGAAGAATTAAAACCGGTAAAAATGAAAGAAGCTGAAAATCTGATTTTTTCTGACAGATTCAAACAAGAGATCGGAAAAAATAACCTTTTATTTTCAGCTATTTCTGTAGCCACACTTCTTGAGAAAAATGCTTTTGATTTTTATCAGAAAGCAGCTGAGGAAACTGATAATGAAATTCTGAAATCGTTCTTTGAAAAAATGGCTGACTGGGAAAAGCATCATTATGATGTCCTTCTTGAAATTGCCGATGATGCCAAAGAAACTTTTTGGCAGGAAAATAGGTTTGAACCATTTTAGATTTTTTTCTTTTGCAAATTTAAAAATTATTTGCTTTATTTTATATCAAGAAGCATGATTAAATTCATTGTTTTACAAGACAATACGTGCCGTCAATCTTGCTTTACGATTTAATTAATTTTGAGAAACTATTCCTCACATGCGTTAGAAACGAAGTGGATGGAATAAGCGAAAATATTTTTCAAGATGTTTATTATTTATCAAAAAAATTGACACCACAAAATTAATTTTCAAATCTGAATTCACGATTAAAGGAGTGGATATGGAACAAAATAATCGTGAAGAAAAAAGCATGATCAAATTTTTGAAGAAAGTTTCGATCTTTGCAAAACTCTCAAAATCGGAACTAAAACAACTTCAACAATTTATTTATACCCGACATTATAAAGCAGGTGAACCTGTTTTCAAAAAAGGTTATCCAAACGTCATTTTTTTTATTGTAAAAGAAGGTGAAGTTAGAGTATATCTAACCAAAAAGGGTGAGGATATCGAATTGGATAGAGTTAAGCCCGAAGGACATTTTGGTTCTATCGGTCTTTTTGCAGATGTCAAACGAACAGCTTCGGTTGAAGCGGTTGAGGATTCTGTTTTATTGGGTATATCCAAAAAAGATCTGGCTACATTTGTAGGAAAACACCACCAGGCCGGTATCAAAATTTTATACGAGTTAGGCAACATTCTATGCGATCACATTATAAAACTGAATGACAGATTGATAGAAGTAGATGATGGAAAAAAGCAATAAACGTTCAACTGCCATCCGCTGGATAATTTTTGCTATAAATTTATTAGTTCTTATCGCAGCGATATTGTTTTATCGGTCTATTTTGTCTTATATTGCTATTTCTTTTTTGATCGCTTATTTGATTGCTCCCATCGTGAATTATGTCGAGAAATATCACATTTCCCGAACTGTTTCAATTTTGGCTGTTTATGTTATTATCGGTTTTTTGCTTTCATTGTTGTTCAGCGCCATTATTCCGCAGTTGATTCAGCAATATAAAGAGTTTCAGGAAACCTTGATAGCTGCCAGCAATGAAGGCTTCAGTCTTTCTTCTCTGGGGTTAGATAATATTGATCGTTATATTTCAAATTTGGAAGAAAAACTTCCGGATTTGAGAATTCGTGAACAGATCAACAGCATGTTTTCTGCCGATAAAGTAAGCAATGTTTTAAACCAGGTTCCCCAGCTTTTCAAGGGCGTTTTCAATACAATTGCATTTATAATTGTGGTTCCTGTCGTCAGCTTTTTCCTGCTGAAAGATGAGCGTTACTTCATGCGATCATTTTTCAACATGATCAGTAATCGCTATTTCGAATTTTCCATCCATCTTTTCGAAAAGATCGAAGAAAGTTTTGGCAAATTCTTCCGAGCGCTTTTATTGGAGTCTTTATTAGTAGCTCTGCTTTCTATTGCAGGACTGCTGATTTTGGGAATTCCCTACGCACTCGTTTTGGGGCTGATTGTTGGAATTGCCAATCCCATCAAATATCTGGGCCCATTTATCGGAGCAGTTCCCACGGTTATTGTAATTCTTTTTGGACCGACACCGGATATTTATCTGCTTTACATTGTTATCATGTTTTTTATTGTGCAACAAATTGACAGCCTTATTCTGTTTCCCTGGCTTATCGGTAAAAGCATGGATCTGCATCCACTGGTAGTAATTCTAACTGTGATTGCCGGAGGTTATGCTTTTGGGATTTTGGGAATGCTGCTGGCAGTTCCTGTTGTTTTCCTGCTTAAAACTATTTTAGAAGTTTCCAAGAAAAGTTTAAAAGAATTTGAAATAATATAAATTTTTCTCATCGTAATTATTGAAGCAAATCTTTTTATTGACTCGATTACTCTAACCTTAATTTTCAGAAAAAAAATTTGAAAGGAAGTTTTTATGGCTGTTAAAGTAAAAAACAAAAAAATCCAGAAAAAACAAAGGAAAGATATCTTTGAAACTATCTTTGAAGGAAAATATCGGCATGTAATATTCATAGCTGTTCTTTTTATCATTTTATCTTCTTTTTTCTTCAAAATTGCTTTTAAAAACTACGTTCCCCAAGCCAGCGATACAATGCAATGGCGCTCAAGTGCCGAACAACTTATCGAGTACAATAAAACGAACAAAGACCAGGCTTTATGGAATCCGGCAATTTTCAGCGGAATGCCCAGCTACCTGACTTCTTTTGCTTCCAAATATCCTTTTATAAATACGATCCAAAAATTAACCAACAAAGTAATCAACTGGCGAGTTTTACTACTTTTTACTATGGGATTGGGAGTTTACTTTTTGATGATCTACCTGAAGTTTGATCCCATAATTGCTTTTATTTCTGCAATTGCATTTTCACTTTCGGTTCATTTTATCGGGCTTATCGAGATCGGGCATAACTCCAAATTTAAAGCTGTGGTCTACATTCCCTGGATTTTCTTTTTCGTGCATTACCTAAAGGATCGAAAAACTGTTCTGGCTCTTGGATTGGCAACTTTAATGATAATCGGTCAACTCAGAGAAAATCATCCGCAGATTTCTTATTACACATTCCTGATGCTGGCAATTTACTGGATTTTCCAACTTGTCTGGGCGATCAGAGAAAAAAAGATAAAACCTTTCATCACTTTCACGCTGCTGCTTCTGGCTGCAGGAATTATAGCTCTGATGGCAGTTGCACAGCCGTATATGTCCACAATGGAATACGGTCAATACACCATTCGCGGTGGTTCATCTGGATTGGAAACAAGTTATGCTACAAGCTGGTCTTTTCATCCGATGGAAATTTTGTCTTTTATCAATCCCAGCATTTACGGTGGCGTGTCTCCTTATTATTGGGGCTGGATGCCGTTCACGCAAACTTCCATGTATATGGGAGTTATCATTTTCTTCCTGGGTCTATTAGCACTCTTTTCAAATCGATCAAAACTGGTTAAAATTTTAGGTACTGTTTCGGTTGTTGTGCTTTTCATTTCTTTTGGAAGGCATTTGCCTTTCCTTTCAAACTTCCTTTTGAACTATCTGCCTGGATTCAATAAATTCCGGGTTCCGGCAATGATTCTGGTGATCTTGCAATTTGCTTTTGTAGTTCTGGCAGGTTATGGCTTAAAAACGATTATAGACAGGCGGAAAGAAAACAAAAAAAAGTTTTTCAAGAATCTGCAAACCGTACTTTATGTGGTGATCGGTCTTTTGATTGTCTTTTTTCTGATAATCAACTCCATGCAGAATTCAGGTTTTGTGCGAGATGGAGAACAGAGTAAATATTCCCTGCAGCAAATTCAGCAGTTAAGAACTCTGCGTTATGAAAAAGCTTTGAATGACGGTCTCGTTACAGGAATTTTCCTGATTGCTGCGATCTTGCTTACAATTCTTTATGGAAATAAGAAGATGTCTAAATATCCTTTTCTTATCATAATCATGATCCTGGTTGTGGTTGATCTATTGCTGGTGGACAGCAGGTTCCTGCAGAATGTCGTTCCACAAAATTATATTGATAAAACCTATGTAAAAACCGAAGCTGACAAATTCCTGGAAAAAGATAATGAAACTTTCCGCATCTATCCTTTAGGCGGTGGTTTTGGCCAAAATCAGTGGGGATATTACAATCAAACAATCGGTGGTTATCATGGAGCAAAACTGAAACGTTACCAGGAAATTCTGGATAACTGCTTGAACTATGAATTTCAGAATCGAATTCCAATAAACTGGAATATCGTGAATATGTTGAATGTAAAATATGTGATCTTCCAGGAGAATCTGCCTTTGGAAAATTTGGAATATGCTTTTTATGATCGCAGGCAGAAACAGACTATTTTCAAAAATAAAAACTATCTTCCCAGAGCCTGGTTTGTAAAAAATATAGAACGAATAGATAAAAAAGAAAATATCTGGAAAAGATTAAATCAACAGGAATTCAATCCTGCAGAATCTGCAATCATCGAGCAGGAAATTCCCCCTGTTTCAGTTCCTGCACAATCTTCAGTTGAACTGGAAAGTTTCGATCTTCATTACTTGAAATTCAATGTAAAAACAGATTCGACAGCCTTCCTGACTGTGAGTGAAATTTATTATCCTGCTGGTTGGAAAGCCTATATCGATGGCGAAGAAACCGAGATTTATCCTACAAATTACATTTTGCGGGGTGTCGTAATTCCTGCCGGAGAACATGTATTGGAAATGAAATTTGCTCCTCAAACTTATACGATCAGTATTAAGCTGAGTTTGGCTGGACTTATCATTACGATCATTCTTCTTATCATCGGTTTGTTTTTCTATTACAAAGAAAATTACAAAGGTGAGATCGTTTACACGATGAAGAAAACGGATTGATCATGGATCCCAAACTTTATGTAGTTGCTACTCCGATCGGTAATCCCGACGATATAACTCTGCGTGCTTTAAAAGTGCTGAAAGAAGTAGATTTCGTGATTTGTGAAGAATATAAACCCGGCAGCAAACTTCTGCGATTCTACGAAATAAAAAAGCCACTGGAACTTTTGAACGAACATAATGAAAAAGAGCAAAGCAAAATTCTGTTGGATCGAATTTTAATCGAAGGAAAATCCGCTGCTCTCATCAGTGATGCCGGCACACCACTTTTTGCCGATCCCGGCAATACGCTGGTTTGGCAATGTCACCAAAACGGTATTCCCGTTATTCCGATTCCGGGCGCATCTTCTATCATGGCAGCTCTCATGGGATCCGGTCTGCCAGTAGAAAAGTTCCTTTATTACGGATTTCTACCTGCCAATACCGAAAAAAGATTGGCAGCTTTGAAGAATGTTCCTACCCATTTAAATGTAATTTTCTTGGAAGCACCTTATAGATTGAAGCCACTTCTGCGTGATTTCAGGAAAATTTTAGGAAATCAGCGACAGGCAATAATAGCTTACAAGCTTACTCAATCGGAAGAGAAATTTTACTGGGGAAATCTGAAGGAGCTGGCAATTCAAACTCAAACTTTGCCTAAAGGTGAATTCGTTTTTATTCTGAAAAAACTGGAGTCAAACCGGAAGAGAAAGTGATTGCCACTCCCAATTTCCTCCCCGAAGCGTGAGGGAAATATAATAAAATCTAAATAATCATTTTCTTCCCTGTCTGGGGAAGATGTCCCGAAAAATCGGGACAGTTGGAGCGAAGGAAAATAATATGAACACAAAATGGTTTTTAATTGCAAATGCAACAGCCGGCCGTGGTAAAACAGGTCGTAAGATCAGTGAGTTGATCAAATCTTTGAATGAGCATAAATTTGATTTTGAGATCGAGCTGACAAAAACACCGCTGCATGCTACTGAACTGGCAAAAGAGGCAATCAAAAAAGAATACAGGAAAATTGTGGTTGTTGGTGGTGACGGCACTTTGAACGAAACAGTGAACGGCATTATGCAGAGCGGAAAGCAAAATGAAATTAAACTTGGTTTGATCCCCGAAGGTGGTGGAAATGATTTTGCCATGAACTTCAAACTTTCTAATAACATCGATAAAGCAATTGAACTTTTGAAGAGAGAAAAAACCTGCAAAGTAGATATAGGAAAAATCGAGGATTACTTTTTTATCAATGCTCTGGGGCTTGGATTCGATGCCCAGGTTGCGCTTATTTCGCGTAGTATTAAACATCTGAATGGCTTGCCCAGATATCTGGTGGCAGTAATTCGAGCCTTGGTGAAGCTGCAGAAATTTGAAGCTGAGATCACATTGGATAACTGCACTTTAAAGAAACCATTTTTACTATTTTCTATCGGAAACGGGCTTTCTACCGGTGGAGGATTTTTACTCACTCCGGAAGCTCGTGTAAATGACGGTCTTCTGGATATTTGTTTGATCCAGGATGTTACCAGAAGGCGCATTCTTAGTTTACTGCCAAAAGCCATAAAAGGTCAACATCTCAAAGAGCCGGAAGTTATTATTCATCAAAGCAAAAAGATCCATGTGAAAACCGATAAAAAACTTCCCATCTATTTTGATGGTGAGCTTCCTGAGTTGAAGCATCCATTTAATTTTACAATCGAAATTCTTCCAAAACAAATAGAGTTTATTACAGGATAGTCTTTTATATTTTTGATAAACTCGACAATTCACGATTTATCATAATTATAAAACATTTAACCTAAAGCCAAAAATCTAATCTCTTTATTTCCAACCAATTAGCTCACACCCTCTGGAATGGCACAAGAAATGCAGTTACTATTGGTAGAAGTGAATTTTGGAGGAAGAAGATGAAAAAGATAATAATATTTTTAGCAATTTTATCTATAGCTGTTCTGTTATATGGAATTTCTCAAACGCGTGAAATCAACAAAACTTTCGAAGTAACAGATAATACGGAGCTGAACTTGGATAACATCAATGGTCCTATAAATATCGCTGGCTGGGATAAAGATTACATCGACGTAACAATAATCAAAAAAACTACCAACGGTGATGAGGAATTAGAAAAAGTTGAAGTAAATTTTACACATGAGAAGGATCTGACAATTGAAACCAAATTCTTGGAAAAAAATGCCAAAGTAAGTGTAAGTTATGATCTCAGCGTCCCACGCTTTATTATGCTGAAGAACATCCACACTTCCAATGGCAGTATCAGCTTGCAAGATGTAGGAGTTGTAGATCAGGTTTCTACTTCAAATGGTTCGATAAATCTGGAGAAATGCGAAGGAAAGATCACAGCAGATACCAGTAATGGAACTATCAAAGCAAACGAAATAAACGGTTCTGTATTTGCCTACACATCAAATGGCAGGATCAGGTTAGAAAATGTAACAGGTCTCGTTGATGCCAAAACATCAAACGGCAGCGTTAAATTATTTAATGTGGCAGCTATTGAAAATGCAAAGACTTCCAATGGTTCAATAAAAGCTCATCTTGCCAGTTTACCCACCGACACAAATCTTCGTACAAGTAATGGCTCAATTACTGTTTTTCTTTCGGAAAATTTGAATGCCGATATTAAAGCATCTACCTCCAATGGAAAAGTTAAGCTTCACGATTATCAAATACTTGCCAGCGATATTTCCAAATCCTATGTTTCAGGTTCTATTGGAAATGGTGGAAATCTTCTTAGATTGAGCACATCGAACGCCAGCATTAATATTTATAATGAAAGAGATATCCAATTCTAAACAATCTTCTCTGATGAGAAATAAATAAAAGCATTGATTCCCCCCATATGATCAATGACAAGCCCCGAAATTTTCGGGGCTTTTTTTGTTGCATAACTCTGAAATGGCTCTCTTTCAAAAAATTCTTTCACTTGAGACTTTCAGGGTTGGAATCAAAATAATCCGGAAGGTTTTTACTTGCATCTCCCAAAAAAATTGGCTGATATAAACCTAACTTATTGTTATAAAGGAAATTATTTCTATTTTGTTCGTCCAAAACCTCATCCAGTAAAGTCCACGAATTTATTCGCGGGATGCGTGGAAAGTTTTTACATTTGACAGATAATTTCCTATTCTAATCCTGAACAATATCACCCTGAGTGATTCCGATTCATCGGAATTGTATTGAAGGGCGTGGTAGTAAATTTATATTTTGAGGAAAAAAATGACAAATCAGATTTCATTATTTGAAGAAACGAAAAAACCGACCAATGTACCTCTGGCAGAGAAGATCAGACCGCATGAATTGGAACAGATCTATGGACAACATAAGCTGCTGGAAGAAGGTTCACAACTTCGTAACATGATAGAAAACGACATCTACAGTTCTTTCATTTTGTGGGGTCCTCCCGGAACCGGAAAAACCACGATAGCGCGAGTGATCGAATCTAAAACATCACATCGTTTCATTTCTTTCAGTGCTGTTCTTTCGAGCATCAAAGATGTGAAAGCCGTGATGAAAGAAGCTGAATACAATCTGAAAGCACACAACAAAGGTACTATTCTTTTCATCGATGAGATCCATCGTTTCAACAAATCTCAACAAGATGCGTTTCTGCATTACATCGAATCCGGTGCTGTTATTCTGATCGGAGCTACAACCGAAAATCCTTCCTTCGAAGTTATTTCGGCTTTGCTTTCCCGCTGCAATGTTTTTGTGCTTCAGCAGCTGTCAGATGAAGATATCATCAAGATCATTCAGCGTGCTTTGGAAGCACTTTCTGTCGATGTAAAATTTGAAGAAAAAACACTTCCCTACTTAGCAGAACTTTGTGGTGGCGATGCTCGAAAAGCTCTGAATTATCTGGAAATTATTTTGCAGAATATCAAAGAAGAAAAACTGATCGATGTTAAATTTATTTCTAAAATCCTCAGCCGCAAAGCAATGTTTTACGATAAAGACCGCGAGGAACATTACAATGTGATCTCGGCTCTGCATAAATCTTTACGCGGCAGCGATCCGCAGGCTGGTTTATATTGGCTGGCCCGCATGCTGGAAGCCGGTGAAGATCCGTTGTACGTGGCGCGCAGATTGGTGCGGTTTGCTTCCGAAGATGTAGGGCTGACCGATCCGAATGCTCTGGTACAGGCAATTGCAGTAAAAGATACCTGTCATTTTCTGGGAATGCCGGAAGCAAACGTTGCGCTGGCGCAACTGGTGGTCTATCTGGCCACCGCACCAAAAAGTAATGCACTCTATTCTGCTTATAAAAAAGCTGCTTCAGATGCCCAGAAAACCAGTCATCTTGGCGTGCCGCTTCATATCAGGAATGCACCGACAAAATTAATGAAAAATCTTGATTACGGCAAAAATTACACCTACGATCACATGCATGAAAATGCCTACAATTATCAAAAATATTTTCCCGATAAAATGGCTGAAAAATCATATTATCAACCTTCCAAATTCGGTTATGAAAAAGAAATCCAAAAACGCTTGGACTGGTGGAAAAAATTACGGGATGAGCAGGAAAACAATTAAATTCTTGACTCTCTTATTTTTTACTACAATTTGACTTGCATAATCTATAAATAAAATAGATGCGGCAAACACGGAGGGGATATGTTTAAAGCATTCAGACGTCTTTTTTTAATTGTTTCTATTCTAATTTTATTTTCAACTATTTTATCTGCTGAATTCCTTTTACAAAAGGGAAACCTATTTCGAGAAGATCGTTTTGTAGAAATAGATCTGAACACCGTAAATCAGTTGCAGGTAATTTTTCAGATTGATCCCATTGATTGGGAATTGCCCAAAAATGTTATTGAGATAGTAAACGAAAATTTGAAAATTATTCAAAATGATAAAAAAATAAAAATAACGGATACAAAAGCTTTTGATAATTATCTACTGATCAGTTTTTCAAGAAGTAATTTAAATATCTTTGAAGATTTTGAATTCCATAATTCAGAAAATACACTTCCTTTTTCCATTGCTGAAAAAGATTGGCCGGATTATGATGAGTATCACGATTATTATAATAAAGCTCTCGATTTTGCTATCGATATGGATTACAAATCTGCTTTTTCATCATTAACAAATTTTCTGGTTAATGATAAAAACATTGAACAATTCAGTTTCACTTCCAAAGCCAGAGATAAAGCAGGTGAATGCATTGAAGATTATTTTAAAAATAAACAAGTTTTTCTGGATACTCATAAAATTAAAAACAGCAAAGAATTAAAGCAAACTGCCATCTCAGAAATCGATAGTTTGATCATCAAATTGCAGGAAGCAGATCAACTTTTTACTGTTTATTATGATTTCTATCCTGAAAGTGAACTGAAACAAAACAACGAGCAGATAATTGCCGATTATCAGAGTTATCTGACAAATTTGAAGACGCGCTATTTCAACGAGGTTCAGACCATTTTTATCGATCAGGATTACAGCTCCAATAAGTTTAAAATGTTGTTGGACAGCTTGGTTCGTTCACTTTGTTATAAAGATTCGTTTTGCCTTATCAGTGAATACAATGCTGCGAACATGAATTATATGAATTCCAAGCCCGATTTGAAAAGTAAATTGGAAAATCTGGAATGGTTGAATTTCTTTGAGCGCTTGATAAAAGCGGTAAATGTTAACATTGAAAACGAGGGATATTTTCTGAATCAGGAATGTATAGAAAGCCTTAAGAACAAAGAAATAAATGCTCCACAACCTTATTATCCTATCTTGCAAACTTTGCATTTTGCTCTGCAGGAAAATTGGACTGATTTCAACTTGAAAATTAATGAAGCTATCGAAAGATGTGCTGATCTTGAACTTTTACACCTTTTGGAAAGAATGAGAATTGCTTATATCGCTGAAGTCATTTTGAATATTGATGAAAATGTCATTTACGAGATTAATGGTGGAATTAAGCATCTAAATCTAAATGATTATGAACAGGCAAAAGCAGCCTTTCAGAAAGCAAAAAACTGGCAGAGTAATTTTGCTGTTCCCGATTTGATGCTGGGAAAACTTTCTATGAAAATGGGAGAATTTGCCAAAGCAGAAATTTATTTTGATAACGCCATAATGAAGCAGCAACAATACCTGGAACCGATCTATGCAAAACTTGATCTTTTAATAAAAAATGAAAATTATGATGACGCTCTTAAACTTTTGAATGCCGCTTTAACTGCCAATTCCTGGAATAAATATTACTTGCTGGGAAATCTCAATCTTAAACAAAATAATTTCAAAAAAGCCAAAGAATATCTGGAAATGGCAGCGAATATTAATTCCAACAATTTTGATCTTATGATTTTTTTAGGCGATTCATATAAAAATTTAACCGACAAAGACAAAGCTGAAATGTATTATAAAAAAGCGGGTTTTTTAAATCCGGAAAATGAACTTTTCAGGGATAGAATGCAGGCTTTGAAATCTGAATAGTTTTGATTATTTGAAAAAATTTAAAATCACTCCCATAAAAGCCAAAAAACTGCTGGGACACGTAAAGCAACCAGACGACTGGTTTGGTTTGAAATACAACATGAACCTCTATCGAGGCTGCCAGCATCAATGTATCTATTGTGATACGCGCAGCGAATGTTACCAGATCGAAGATTTTGAAAATGAAATTCTCTACAAAGAAAATGCTGTCGAACTTTTACGCATAGAATTAGCTTCTAAACGGGTCGTTGGCACTATCGGTTTAGGTTCCATGAACGATCCTTACCAACCAATTGAAACCGAGCTGAAACTAACTCATAAAGCATTGGAAGTGATCGCTGAATTTGGTTTTCCTCTCCATATAATTACCAAAAGTGTTCTGGTTTTGAACGATCTGGAAATCCTGAAAAAGATCAATCGGGTTTATGCCACAGTCAGTTTTACGATCACAACTACCGATGATGACTTGTCAAAGATCATCGAACCGCGAGCATCGCTCTCTTCCGAAAGATATGATGCCATGAAAATACTTTCCGAGAATGGAATTCAAACCGGGATTTCCATGATGCCGATCCTGCCATTTATTGAAGATAATGTGAAAAACATTTCTGACATCGTGGAAAAAGCTAATTTAGCAGGAGTAAAATACATCATCCCTGCTTTCGGCATGACAATGCGAGATCGGCAGCGACAATATTTTTACAAAAAACTGGACGAATATTTTCCTGGTATCAAACAGAAATATATTCATAAATTTGGAGGAAATTATAGTTGTGGAGTGGAAAATTATCAGGAACTGAAAAAAGTATTTCAGGAAAAATGCCATGAATATGGAATTTCAACACGAATAATTCCATTTAAAAAGAAAGCTGAACAATTGAGGATATTTTGATGAAATATAAAATTTCTTTTTCCGCTTTAGCTCCCATGTTAAGGAGAGCTGTCAATCGTCTAAATTTTGTAAAAAGTTTAGACGAATGACTGAGGGGTTATAAATGAAAAATCTAACCATAAAATCCATGAACAGAGCTGATCTTGATTTCATGATTGATCAGGCTGCCAATGAAGGTTGGAATCCCGGAATTTTCGATGCTGATACTTTTTATAAAACCGATCCGAATGGATATTTTCTGGCAGAAATAAATGGAAAACCAGTCGGTTGTATTTCGCTGGTAAAATATGATAACACTTTTGCTTTTCTGGGTTTCTTTATCGTCATCGAATCCATGCGTGGTAAAGGTATTGGAATGAAACTTTGGCAGCAGGCAATAAATTATGCAGGAAATTGTAATATCGGTTTGGATGGCGTGGTTGCACAGCAGGAAAATTATAAGAAAAGCAGTTTTAAATTTGCCTACAACAACAGCCGCTACGAATTTATCAAACAAACAGAAATAAAAATGCCGGACGCTGTTAAGAATTTGAGAAATTTTGGCTTTGCAGAAATTCTTGAATACGACAAAATCTGCTTTCCAACAAAACGAAAAACTTTCCTGAAAAATTGGCTGAAGCAAACAGATTCACTTTCATTTGGAATTCTACAAAACAACAAATTTTCCGGTTTCATTGTTATCCGTCCCTGCCGGGTCGGCTATAAGATCGGGTCACTTTTTGCTGATGATTTTGCGACTGCTGAAAAATTATTTTCCGCCGCTGTTTCACAAATTGATATCGGTCAAAAGGTTTATCTTGATATCCCCGAAATAAACCCGGAAGCAGTGAAATTTGTGCAGAAAAACAAAATGGAAAAAGTGTTCGAAACAGCCCGAATGTACACTGGTTATTTTCCAAAAATCGACATCGATAAAATATTTGGAGTAACTACTTTCGAACTGGGTTAGAGAAAATTCCTTGTCAATCTGAATTCAAATTATCGCTTTGAATCAATAAATTTATTGGAGTATTATTTTGAAGAATTCATTAGTTCTACTATTCATTGGGAGTTTTTTTATGACATTATTCGCATCTGATAGCGGTTACAAATTACCGCCAAAACATATTCAGGATGTCTTTGATACCAAGCGTCCAAACTACTACAGTTTTGTTCCTTTCCATAATCTGGCGTTAGAAAAAAATTATCAACGTTATCAAAGTTTGGAGCAGATTTCCGATCCAACCGTAAAGCTGGCAGGAAGAGAAATTTCCATAAAATTGAATGCTTCTGCAACTCGTTATCCCGAAAATTATCTGGCAATTTATGACTTTACTAAGGATAAGAAAATAAATGTCGATCTACCTGAAAATATCAAAATCCGAGATTCTAAACTTTCTTTCGATAATTCCAAACTGGCGATCAGCTATGAAACCGAGGAAGGAATTAAACTGATGATGGTAGATGTGGATACTGGAAAGATAAAATATTTTGAAGATTTTGTTTTGAACGATGCTTTCGGTGATACAGCTTTCTGGTGGATGAATGACAACAAAACTCTTTTTATCAAAATAATTCCGCCCGAACGCGGTGAAATGCCAAAACGACCAACCACACCAGCTTCTCCTACCATGGAAGAAACCAGCGGAAAAATCAGCACAACTCGAACTTATCAGCACTTGCTGAAAGACAAATTCGACGAAGTTCTATTCGATTATTTTTTCACTTCCTATCTGGCAAAATTAAATACTTCCAATCAAAAACTGAAAATAATCTCCAAACCAAAAATCTGGGAAGAAATGATTTTATCACCTGATAACGACTACATTTTTGCCACTATTTTGAATAAACCATATTCCTATCAAGTGCCTTATTATCGCTTTCCGCAGTCGGTGCAGATTTTGGGTAAAAAAGGAAATTTCGTAACCACAGTTTACGATCGTCCACTTCAGGATCAGGTTCCAATTGGTGGGGTCTACGTTGGGCCCAGACGGTTTGACTGGCAGCCATTGAAAGATGCTTCGCTTTTGTGGGTAGAAGCGCTTGACGAGGGCGATCCTAAAAACGAAGTTCCGTATCGTGATAAAATAATGCGCTGGGATGCTCCATTCGAAAAAGATCCTTATGAGATTTTCCGCACAGTTCATCGCTCATCTCATACAGACTGGTCGGAAATCGAAGATGAAATAATTTATTCGGAATATGATCGCGACCGCATTTGGATGACGACTTATCTTTATAAAATCGGTAGCAAAGAAGAGCCGAAAATGCTTTTTGATATGAGCCGCAGAGATAAATATAACTTCCCTGGAAAATTGATTCATAAAAAGACGGAACGCGGTGAAAATGTATTTCTGCATCGTGGAGATTTCGTTTACTTTGATAACGATACCGGAGCCACTCCGGAAGGACGTTTTCCCTATCTTTCCCGTTTCAATTTAAAGACAAAGAAAACAGAAATTTTGTGGCGGTGTCAGTTCGATCATTACGAAACATTCCTGGCTTTCGTGGATGAAGACATGAATAAGATCGCTATTCGCAGTGAGAGCAATCTTAAATATCGTGATTATTGTTTAGTAGATTTAGATTCGAAGATAAGAACAAAACTTACCGATTATCCCAATCCTTACCAGGAAATCACCGATCTCAAAGTGGAATTGGTAACATACACTCGCAAAGATAGCATTCCGCTTTCCGGCACTCTGATATTACCGGCAAATTACCAGAAAGGTGAAAGGCTGCCGCTCATTTACGAAGCTTATCCGCAGGAATATACCGATGCTTCCACAGCAGGCCAGGTTACGAATTCTGCGAATCGTTTTCCCAATTTCTGGGGTGCATCAATTCGTTATTTAGTTTTGGAAGGTTATGCAGTTCTTTTGAATGCTTCCATTCCTATTATCGGCGATCCCGAAACAGTTAACGAAACTTTCATCGAACAAACCGTGAGCAGCGTGGAAGCAGCTATCGATTACCTGGACAAGCGAGGTATTATCGATCCGGAAAAAGTGGGAATTACCGGACACAGTTATGGAGCTTTTATGGTGGCAAATGTGCTGGCTCACAGCGATATTGCAGCTGCCGGAGTTGCCAAAAGCGGAGCTTATAATCGCATGCTTACTCCGTTTGGTTTTCAAAGTGAACGCCGCACGCTGTGGGAAGCCAAAGATTTTTATGTGGAAGTTTCTCCCTTCATGTTTGCCGATAAGATCAAAGAACCGCTGCTGCTAATCCACGGAGAAGATGATCCCAATTCCGGCACTTATCCGATGCAGTCTAAACGCTTTTATCAGGCTTTAAAAGGAAATGGCGGAACTGCTCGCTACGTTCTGCTGCCCAATGAAGGTCACGGTTATGCTGCGCGGGAATCGCTGCTGCACGTTCTGGCAGAAACCATAGAATGGTTCAATAAATATGTGAGAGACAAGTAACGCAATGCTCTGTCTTTGCGACTCGGCGACAGTGAGACATTGTGACTTTGTGGCTTTGGGACTTTGTGAAGATGAGATTAGGCGACTGGGAGATTTAAGAGTATTGATAAGATGGACAAATCAGCTTTTGTTTGTCTTCCCTGTCCCGCCGTAGTTTGAACGTAGGTGGATTCGTTACTAAATTATACCATCCCAATCACTGAAATCTGGCGTCCAGTTGTTCCATTTTCCCGAAAAGAAAAATAACTGCTGTCTTCTTTTGTGCAAATGTCATGATTAAAAATATTCTCTCTCAATATTCCAGCTTTCTGTAGTTTAGTTTTCACCACTTTCTTCAGATCAAGTTTGGGAAATATTTGTTCCACTTCGGTTTTGGAAACAAATTCATCGAAAGTTTTCTGATCTACAGGATAGCATTTTCCGCAGACCGCAGGTCCTATTTCCACTCGAATATCGGTTGGATCGCTGTTGAACTTATTTACAAAAATCTGAACTGCTTTTTCGGCAATATTCAGTTCTGTACCTTTTCTGCCAGAATGCAGTGCAGCGATCACATTCTTTGTTTCATCCCAAACTAAGATCGGAATGCAGTCAGCAGTTTTTACTGCCAGAAAAACATCAGGAACATTTGTTATCAAACCATCCACACCTGTTATTGGTTTTGATATTTGGATATCATCAAATTCGTTCTCTTCAATAATTTCAATTCGATCGGAATGAACTTGTTCCATTAAGATTATGCGATTGGTTGGAATTGAAAGATCTGCAATTTTTATAGAATCTGAATTTTTTAGTAATTCCAGATCGAAGTTTTTATCTCCAAATTTTTTGATGATTTTCAAAAGAATTCCTTTTTCTTATTTTCCTAACTTTCGCTCTTCAAATCCTTCGGTACAATCCGGCAATTGCCGGATCACTCAGGATGACATAATTGATTGCTATGAAAGAAAATACTTATTGGTTCAATCGTCTCGATTGAACTGAATCTTTGTTTTGATCGTCCCCAATCAATTTTTGTTAGAATTGATCCCAAAATAGAGTGTGGGTTAATAATAACAAAAACATTCTTACCTGAAAACTTCGCTTTCAGGCAAGTCTGGAATTTTTGAGCCGAAAACATGAAACTGATAGACTCCTATAGACGTTAAGTCCAACCTCTCACTCATCTTCATAAATTTTTCAACTTCTCTCCCCTGTTTGAGGGGAGATGCCAAAGGCAGAGGGGTAAAAACTTCTGGACTCCACGATATGTGAAGTCCAACGGTTGTTCATTCATCGTTCCATCATCGATTTATAGGCATTTCCCACATATGCAGCCAGCTCTTCTCCGAATTCGGAAGCTGTGATAATTTCGTTGGGATCGACTTCCACATTGTTAAGAAACTGCAGTCTGAGAACATCGCCATTCTGTTTTTCGGGAATGATGCCGGCAAAGAAAAATCCCAGCATTTCCAGCGATGCACAAAATTGCTGACTGGCTGGATTGGACAATGGCAAATCGATGTAAATACAGTTCATGTGACGGAAGCAAAGTTCGCGCAGTCGAAATTTTACAAGTTCCAGAAAATCCTCTCCAAACTTGATGATATTCATGAAAGCAAAACCGCGTTCCGGTTTCACGGTCACATCTATCTGAGTTTTTTCTGCCAGCTTCAATTCACCTTCAAATTTTTCGATCTCATTTCTTTTCAGTTTCCCAATTTCGTAGATCTTCTTGATGATAGCTTTATGATGGAACGGCAAATATGAATCGTGAACCGGTCCATCCAGTATCTTATAATAAAAAAACATTGCTGGAGTTCGTTTTGTTTTGTCTTTCTTTTCGATGTTTTTGAATTTCATAGTTGGCGGAGATAATCCCAATAAAACTCCGGTTTCCCGCGCTCCCAGCGAAAGATTTCCTTTTTGCGAATAGGGATGAACCGCCACCGCTTCGCTATAGAAACCATGAACTCCTGTTTTTCTGGCATGTTCAGCCATAAAAAGTTTCATTTTTTTAAAAAGACCGCGACCGCGATAACGAGGATCGGTTACAGCCATTCCTGTTTCTCCTACCAGATCTTTCGGGCTTGGTCTTATCATGGCAAAATGTCCGATAATTTCTTCTTCAGAATTTGTGTAAATACAGGAAGTCAGGTAGCCGCTTTTTAGAAGTTCTTTCACCTTTTCGGGATAATAAATGAATTCCCAGCCATAAGTATAACCATAAGAACGATAGATGCACCGCGCCATTTTATCGGCATCTTCCGGCTTCATGATGCGAATATTTACTTCCTCATCCAGAGGTGCTTTTTCCACTTCCTTTTCTTCTGGTTTGGAATGCTCAATTTCTTCGTATTGCAGATTTTTGGAAAATTCTACCCGCTTTCCACCACGACCAATATTCAGGAATTTGATCTCATCAGCAAAAGCACGCATCAGCAGCATTCCCAAACCCTTATTTTCATCTGGTTTGAATTTGGTGAAATTAAATGGCAGTCCCTGATCTTCCACAGCAATTACAACTTTACCCGGCTGTCTTTCAATGATAACCTGATACTTACCTTCCTCACCAGGATCGAAGGCATGTTCGATAACGTTGGCACAAGTTTCTTCTGTTATCAATTCCAGCTTTTTTGCATCATTCTTTTCCAATCCCAGGCGTACAGCCAATTTCCCTACAAAAGAAATAACTTCGGACAAATATTTCAGTTCAGCCTTCACTTCAAGTTTGGCAATTTGATTATTCATGATCACCTCTTTAAATTTATGCGTATGAAATTATTCTTTGACTTTTGTTTGTCAATATTTGTAAATCTGAATAACAAAAAAATGGCTAAATCTGAATTGCCAAATTAGATTTATCCACTTTTCTGATTTTCATTATATTCTTACATCCGCATAAAACCAGCGGGAAATCAAAATTCAAATTATTTTTAGCACTCTTAGCGATGGTCTGCTAAAAATAATTTGACATCTTTGTCAGAAAAATTAAATTGTCCGTAGTTTAGCAGTGAAAGCTAAAAAATGCTAAAAAGTTTAAAAGGTTGAAGAGGAGAAAATGAAGAAGAATGAGATTAGGCAGCAGCAGGTTCTTAAATACTTGGTAAAGGAATTTATCCAGACTTCGGAACCGGTATCTTCCAAACTCATTAACGAGAAATATATTCAAAATTCCAGTCCGGCCACGATCAGGATAGATTTGAATAAGCTGGAAAAAGAAAATTTCATCTATCAACCTCATACATCTGCCGGTCGCATTCCTACGATCACAGGTTATCGCTGCTACCTGGAGATGCTGGCTCCTAAACTTAATACGATCCAATATGAAAAAAATGATATTTTACGAAATATCTTAATTAAATACTATAAAGATATTCCTCTTGCTCTTCATTATATAATGCAGTTCCTGGCTCGCGAAACCGATCAGCTCAGTTTTGTGGCGGAACCGGAAGTTTCATACGGTTATCTGGAAAAACTGGATGTTTTCAAAATTGCCGAGAACAAACTTCTCTTTGTTGTAAGCCTGGATTCCGGTTTGGATAAAACAGTTATCCTCAAATGGGATCACGGCATAACAGAGCAGCAATTAAAAGCAGTTGTGCGCTACGTGAATGATAAATTTGCCGGACACAGAATTTATGATATCCAACATCGCTATCTGGAAGAAACATCTGACAAGATAAGCGAAGAGAATAAGCTTTTAAAATATTTTCTGGATGAAATGGAAAAAGCTATATCTGAGATCAGCAGCTATTTCATCCATTTTGATGGAAATATCAGTTTTCTGGAGCAGCCGGAATTTGACGATAAAAGCTCAATCCTGGCTTTTCTGGGTTTCATTCAAAAGCAGGATTATCTGGTAAATCTAATGCAGCGTTATGACAAAAATAAACCTTATACCGTGGTAATGGGAGAAGATATTGGTCATCCTGAATTATCGGATTATACTCTTATTTTTTCTCGCTACGAAATCTTTGGTATTCCTGGTTATCTGGGAGTTCTAGGACCGATCAGAATGAATTATGAGAAGAATATCCCGATCATTCGAGATATGGCTCAGATCATTACAAAAACAACAAAAAAAGGTATGGTGGTACCGAAAAATGACAGATAAATTTAAAGAACAAGAAACAAAAAAAAATAGCGAAGTTTCCAAGGAAAAGGAAACAAAGAAAAAAGCTAAAAAGCTTTCCAGCAATGATAAAATCAAAGCTCTTGAATTGGAACTGGAAGAATTTAAAGACAGATATGTTAGAAAAGCTGCGGAGTTTGACAACTTCCGGCGCCGGAACATTTCGGAAAAAGCTGATTGGATTAAAAATGCCAATGAGCGGATCGTGCTGGAATTGTGCGATGTTCTGGATAATTTTGAACGTGCTCTTCATCCCGAAGTAGAGAAGAATCGTGAATCTCTTGAAAAAGGAATCGAATTGATCTTTCAGCAGCTTTCCAACCTTTTGAAAAAAGAAGGTGTGGAAAAGATAGATGCGATGGAACAGGAATTCGACCCCAATATTCACGAAGCATTGGCACACATTCCTTCCGAGCATGATGATAATATCGTAGCCGCAGTTATTCAAAATGGTTATAAGATGAATAATAAAGTAATAAGGCCGGCTCGGGTTGCTGTATCAAACGGTCAGAAACCTGAAGCTGAAGAAGAAAATAAAAAGAAAAAAAATAAATAGTCTGCTTCGTTCCGTTTGGGAACGAAAATGGTAGTGTAACATGTTTTATGAAAAGTTATGAAACATTTTCATAAAGCGAGAATAGAAAAACATAAGTGAAAAATAGTGTCAAATCGTGGATAAGTCTGAAATTTATCTAAAGTGTACACTATCCACACCACGACT